>JAKAZF010000239.1 GCA_021826605.1 Planctomycetota bacterium
CCCGTGCGGATAAACTTCACAAAACCGCCGGCTCTGCCGGTGGTGGAGCACGCCATAAAAGCACCGCGGCCCGGCACTCTCCTCGAGCACTGCCGCCTGTCAGGTTTAGGGAAGCCGTATAATCGCGTTCTTTAATATTCTACGAACGGTAATTCCACAGGTGTTGGCACGTACCCCGTGCTGCGGCTGTTGTTAAGCGTGTCTTTATCCAGACCCAGTGCCTGCACAATGGCGTCCAAATCATCAGCGACTTTCACGGGCTGATTACTCATGTGCCCCCAGGTAGCCTGTGCGTCGGGTTGTTTGGCTAGCTTGGTGTTTACACCCGTGTGGTAATACACAGTGGCGTCGGGGTCTTTCAGGCCGTGGCCGGTAAGTACACAGGCAACCCGTTCATGGCGGGAAATAATATTGCGGGCCAGCAATTGCTGAAGGCCTGCAATGGTTGCGGCGCTGGCCGGCTCACAGCCGAAGCCAAAGCGACCAATCAGCGCCTTGGCTTCAAGAATTTCCTCATCGGTCACTTGCGCCACCACTCCGTTCATGGTGTGCAAGGCCCGCAGAGCTTTTTTCAAATTCACCGGATGACCGATTTCAATGGCCGACGCCACGGTATGGGCGTGAATTCCATCCCGCTCCATGCGTTTATAATGTTCCGTAATAGCGGCCTGATTGACGTTTCCGTCATTCCATGTCAAGCCACCGGCCACCAGTTCATGCAGGGTGTTAGCGCCTGTGGCATTGATGACCGCCAGGCGCGGGATGCGTTTAATCAGACCCAGTTCGCGCAATTCAAAAAAAGCTTTGCCGAAAGCTGAGCAATTTCCCAGATTTCCGCCGGGCACAATGATCCAGTCCGGCGATTCCCAGTTCAATGCCTCCAAAATGCGGTACATAATGGTTTTCTGCCCTTCCAGGCGGAAGGGATTGACGCTGTTCATCAGATACAAACCCAGTTGCCCGCTGACTTGGCGGACGCGGGCGAGACAGGTGTCAAAATCACCTTCAATTTGTAACGTGCGGGCACCATAATCCAGTGCCTGCGAGAGCTTGCCGAACGCAATTTTGCCCGTTCCAATAAATACAATTCCCTGAAACCCATTCATGGCCGCAAACAGCGCCAGCGATGCGGATGTATTACCCGTGCTGGCGCAGGCCACTCTTTGAGCACCGACAATGCGGGCATGGGTAAACGCCGCGGTCATGCCATTGTCTTTGAAACTTCCCGACGGATTCATCCCCTCATATTGCAGCCAAAGTTGCCCCGGCCACATCCCCAGATGGCGTCCCAGGCATACCGCATTCTGCAAAAATGTCTGCCCCTCACCCACCGTACAGACCATGGCATCGGACGCGAACGGCAGCAAATCACGGAATCGCCATACCCCGGAATAATCCAGCGGAAACCGCCGATTCTGCCAGCGGGCCTGAAACTCGCGCAGACTTTTCGGCAGCGCCGCTTTATTCCACTGATAGTTAATATCCAGCAGTTCACCGCACACCGTGCAAGCCGTAAGCGTCTGCCCCACATCAAAGGTCGCGGCACAACTCGGATTAATACACTGCTGATAAGCAATTGTCTTCATAGGACAATTTTAGCCGCACACTTCGTTTGCCTCAACGGCTGGGCGATTTTGGACCTGAGGAACTTCATTCAATGGGTTCCCGAAAACGACGCTTCCGGGCGCCCGCCGGCACCGTCTACCTTAGTCGGTCAACAGTTCACGGTCTTACGAGGAATTCTGCCGTGCTCGGATGTCGCAATCGCTTGCGGCGGCTTCACCCGGGGCTGATTTACGGTGCCCCGAGGTAGAGTAGACAGCTACGCAATTCCTCCAGAACAAAGGCACCCCACGCCTTTTTCCGGTAGGCGCGCAGGGAGCCATGGATAACCGCCCTCGCCGCATGTGGGTATTCTCAACCGTCAAAGAGCGCGCGACGGTGCACCCGGATGTACGCCACCACCGTCGCCGTGAGATTTTCCACCAAGTCATATGTGCCATCCTCATCAAGCGCATGCAGCGTCGCGTAACGTGGCTCAGCATCGAATTGCTCGAACCACGTGGTATCCGGTAGCCGCTTGAATTCCGCGCATGCGTGGCGAGCCAAGGCTATCGCCATCTCAAGTCGCTGCGCAAGCTCGCGGGCGCCAACCTCCTTGAGTGCCGCGTGGACCTCCCGAGAGAAACATCCCAGGCCGTTGAGTATAAACACTTCCAAGCCATTGGCCGCCGCTTCGCATCGGAATATCCACAGGAAGTATACGGTGCGAGCGGGTTTTGGCATGGCAGCGAGGCGGCCCGGGTCGGGCAGCCCCGTGCGTGGATTCTCGGCCTGTCCTCTGACGTGCTCGCCCGTAAACTGAAATATCGGGTGCTCGTGTGGACGATTGAGTATTGATTTAGGCCCGCGTTTAAACTTTCTTTTGCGCATGTGTGACTCCGCTGCACTGCCTTGTCACGGACAAAGCCCGTTCGATCCGCTTGGGGACCACAACTCGAGTCTACCGTGAGTCCCCTAGATAAGCCAGGGCTCGCCGGGGCCCACTCGAGACCGGTTGCAAATGCCCGCGTTGTGGATGGTTCGGTACGGTCTGTTGTTCCGCAGCAAACTTCTTGCCCGCTCCTGCCCAATGGGATAAAGTCCGTGAAATGGATGGTCCGCTGGAGTCCACACATGCCGCTCTCATTCTGGCTTTGGCCGTTGCTGATTTTTCTGATGGCCCTTACGGCCATGTTGCACAGCGGTCGGTTCAAGGGATGGCATGGTGAAGTGGTCATCCGTTTGGCGTGCAAATTTCTGGATCCAAAACAGTACCACGTAATGCACAATGTGACACTTCCTGCGCCGGACAGCGGCACCACGCAAATCGACCATGTGATCATTTCTCGGTTCGGCATTTTCGTGGTGGAAACGAAGAATTACGGCGGAGCGATCTTTGGCAGCGAGCATGACCGCACTTGGACGCAGGCCATCGGCAACAAAAAGATTCGCTTTTCCAATCCCCTGCGACAGAACTACGGGCACACCAGGACGCTCGCGTCCCTGCTCGGCGTACCCCACGAAAAAATGAAATCCGTCGTGATATTTACAGGCTCCGCGCGGCTTAAGACGAAAAACAAACTTCCCGAAAATGTCTTGACCCGCGGTTTGCTGTCGTACATCAAATCGCACCGGGAAATGCTGTTGTCCCCGGACGACGTTGGACGCGCCATGAAGGTTATTGCGGAAACCCGTCTGGCACCGAACTTTGCAACCCACCGCCGCCATGTTCGCAATGTCCACGCCAAATGGGGCGTTCGTACGAAACAAAAACGTCCCTGATCCTCGGTCACACGAGCTTGTGGGTATCCTGATTTCCTGCTGGGACGGATGGCCATGCGATTACGTTACGTGCGATCACGACAAAAGAAAACCGCGGATTACGCGGATAACGCGGATACGGGCTGCGGCCCGATAGACCGGAGAAAGTCGAACAGGTGAGCAGTAGAGCAAATAAGGATGATGCAAAAGCGTGGCCGAAACACATCATGGGAGACTACTGGCGCAGTCCGATGCTCGCTGGCGGCACCAACGGCGGGTATTACGATGCAATCACGGGCTGGCGCTTAAGCGGAGATCCTATCATAATGGCTCTGGGGTGCAACGGCGAATTGCTCCTGATCGCGCAAGGTAAGCACCTGCAGTGCGTCGAGGGCTATCTGGCGGTGCGGGTGGTCGATCTGGACCAGACGCAGTGGGATATTGGTGTCAACGAGGATCATCAGCCATCCCGGAGTAAAAACCGTCGCGGCTGTCGTCTATTTTGTGCCCCAGAGGTTTGTGGCTGTCTGCCCAGGCACGCAGGGATTTGAGCCAGGGGTTGTCTGAGCGGGGCTGGTCCAACACGATGACGCGCACAGTGTGGCCGTGCAAGTCATGATTTTTGATCAGGTCGTCCCATTTACCTTGAAGAATATCGGGCATTTTGGTTACCT
This sequence comes from Planctomycetota bacterium, assembly GCA_021826605.1. The sequence continues at coordinate 3,978 of JAKAZF010000239.1, forward strand.
CAAAAGCTACCATCAGTATAACAATTCATATTCCCTTGCGTCCAGCCTATGCATTGGGGATGGGCGTCTTGTTCGACGGTTTCGTTCGACGGTTCCTTGATTGGCGCGGGAGAAAGCACTAATATGTTGGGCTTTGGATCTTCCGGGCGGCCAGAGTGTGTCGGGCTGCGGATGGCAGATTCATTGGAACGGGTTGTTTATTCTGGAGCAATGTAACATGGCAAAAATTCGGGTCGGTATCAATGGTTTTGGACGTATTGGTCGTCTGGTGTTTCGGGCGGGCATCGGCGATCCGCAGGTTGAATTTGTGGCCATCAACGATTTGGTGCCGGCTGATAATTTGGCGTATCTGCTGAAATATGATTCCACCCATGGCAAATTTGTCGGCGACGTTAAGGCGGACGGTGAGGCCGACTTTACGGTCAATGGTCATCATGTTAAAACGTTCGCCCTGCGTGATCCGGCACAATTGCCCTGGAAAGATCTACGCGTGGATTATGTGGTGGAATCAACCGGGTTGTTCACCGACATGGCCGGTGCAGGCAAGCATCTGGCGGCCGGTGCCAAGCGTGTAATTATTTCCGCGCCCGCGAAGGACAAGGAAACCCCCACGTTTGTGCTGGGCGTCAACGAGGATAAATATAATCCCGCGACGGATACCATTGTCTCCAACGCCAGTTGCACCACCAACTGTCTGGCTCCGCTGGTGAAGGTGATCAATGATCATTTTGGCGTGGAAGAGGCGTTGATGACCACCATTCATTCCGCCACCGCTACCCAGCCCACCGTGGACGGGCCATCCAAAAAGGATTGGCGCGGCGGACGCGGTGCCGGGCAGAATCTGATCCCGGCTTCAACCGGAGCGGCGAAGGCTACGGGTCTGGTTATTCCGGAACTCAAGGGGAAAATCACGGGTATGTCCTTCCGCGTTCCCACGCCGGATGTGTCGGTTGTGGATTTAACCGTCCGAACCAAAAAGGATACGTCCCTGGCGGAAATTAATGCGGTGATCAAAAAGGAATCGGAAGGCAAACTCAAAGGCATTCTCGGCTATACCGACGAGGAAGTTGTATCCACCGATTTCACCACCGATGATCGCTCCAGCATTTATGACGCCAAAGCCGGCATTGAACTTAACAGCCGCTTTTTTAAGCTTGTAAGCTGGTATGACAATGAATGGGGTTACAGCAACCGGGTCGTGGATCTGATCAAGTACATCGGCAAAAAAGACGGCCTGATCTGATTCGGCGTTGCCGGCAAATGAATGTATAGTAGAGGCCCCGGGCGAAACTGCCCCGGGGCTTTTTTCATAAAGCGTTTCCCCTGGAGCGTTAAGATGCGGTGGATCTGGATCGACAAATTTGAACTCTTTGAACCCGGTAAACGGGCGGTGGCGGTAAAAAATGTGTCACTTGCGGAA
>JAKAZF010000240.1 GCA_021826605.1 Planctomycetota bacterium
GGAGTTGCCTCGTGTCTCGGCGGCAGCCTCTCTTATGCGCCAGCCGAATGTGCTCTACTATCTACTCTCTCCAAACTCCTGCTCTATTTTTTCGCCTGATGGCGAAAAAATCGGGGCGACAGGATTTGAACCTGCGACCCCTTGACCCCCAGTCAAGTGCGCTAGCCAGGCTGCGCTACGCCCCGATTTACCTGTTAGCTTAACATAAGATGAAAAAAACTTAAAGTCTGCTGCTTTCAATTCGCTTTCTAATGATGCTTCGGTTTCGAATACGTCGCGTTTTGTTCCCCCGGCCGATGTGTTTGCGCTGCGGGCTTGTCCCCAGTGCGACCGTGCAGGCCTATCGATCGGAATCGCTTAGGCGGATGGCGTCGTACATCACCGCACCGACTTGGCCACGCTGCATAGCGGCAACTGATTTGGGAAATTTCGTGGAGCCTTGTAGCGCCAGATGGATCGTGTTGCGTCCGGCTTTTAGTATATCCGCGTTGAATCGGACGTAGCGCACGCGATAATCGCTGTCTTGGCCGCCGCTGCGGTACACGGCCATGCCGGATTTTTTCAGGCTGATATTCTGCACAATTTGCCCATTTATCATCACCCGCAAATGCAATAATTTATGGTGCGGCGGGGGGCAGGATGCGGCAATGCCCAGCGTCAACGTGGCCACGCCGGACGGCTGTCTGGCTAAATTAAATTGGATCGCCCACCAGGGCCTTTTGCAATACCACGTCCACTGGGCAAAGTTCCAATCTTTACTCGGCGCACTTTTTCCAATGGTATACGTTACGTCATCGGGAAATTCCTTGGGATACCAGCGGAAATTGCCCCAGTGGCGGATGTTTCTTCCGTGCCGGAAATGCCGCGTTGATCTGTCGGCGGTGCCAATTTCCCAGAGCAGTGTTCCTTTCATGCGGCGTTTCCACACCACGGTACCCAAGGTCATGGTTCTTCCCGCGGAAACAGTTACCCCAGGCTTTTGGAAACTGACAAAATGATTGGCCCCAGTGGCGTAGAGCGTATAATTTCCTGGACGGATTTTATGAATGATAAAGTGGCCCAATCTGTTGGTTTTTGTCCAGAATTCGTATCCGTCCGCCTGCATGGCCCAGGGCTTTCCGGGCGCTGCCAGCACCACCCACGCGCCGACTACCGGCCGTCCGTGCGGAGTTTGAATGACCCCCGCAACGGATCCTCTTCCCAGCGGATAATCCACGTTGTGTACCCATTTGTATGGCCACTGCGCAGCCTCCTTGATCTGTCGGTGTCGGGCATTGGCATACATGGATCGCATGGATGTTCCATGATTTACATACACCAGAAATGGGCCATAAAACTTAGACCATTTCTGTCCTTGCTTTACATGCACAGGCCCCGCACCATAATGCGTTGATTGAAATAATGCGATCATCACATTGGGCATATAAACGGTTGAATTCTGGCGCAGGGGGCCGCCGTTGAGATACTCGTTAGACGCAAAAATCATCCATAAGCCCGTGCCGCGGCCGGTCACGCCGTGCAGGTAATGATGGGCTTCAAAGATGCAATTATCGTACTTGGTGTAAACATGCCCGTCGCGCAGCAGGTAGGTCACATTCATTAGTTTTTTTACAACATCCATTTTCGGCATCCGGGCCATGCGGTTGTGATTCACAATGGCATGGGTAAAAAGGCGGCTGTTGCGAATTACAAACCGGCACTGCACAAATCCTGCCGCCGGGGCGGAATCGCCATGCGAAACCTGGGCCCAGACGTACAAAGCGCTCTGCCCGGCCGGGAGCATGTAATGAAGCGTGATCCGGAAGGGGAACCAGAAGTGGGGACGCACCGTGACTGCGACTTCCGCGGCTCCCGGCAGCCCCGCCGGCACGATACGGACAGTATCGTGCCGATGAAACAAGGCAAAATGTCCTTTTTTTGTTTGCTGGTTCAGGCGCGATGCAGGAACAATATCCGGCTTGCCATTGGCGTCAAAATACATACTGTCAGCCAATCGGATTTTTCGGCCGGACCGTAGAAGAAATATTCCGTCCGACTCACCGCCGGGCAACGCAATAGATAATTCCAGTAAGCCATTACTTAAAATAATATGATGAGGCGTTCTGACAGCGGTTGCCGCTGCCCCGGCGTTTCCCGGGAGTACGGAAGAGGCTGTCAACAAGACGATAGATACAATGATTGCGGATAATCGCATGATTTTCACAGCTCCAAATTCCGGCACGCGAAAGAAACTATACTTCTCATTTGCGTGGTGGCAAATACCAAACTATTTACCGCAATGTCTACCCGTACCATAAGCCCAGGTGCGGCGCGGCATCGAAACCTTGTCGCAGTTCCGGATTTCACGCTCAGACGTGCCACAGGTGATATACGTAACCGGGTCAGAGATAGCTTGTAATTTAATTAAAACGTGTTAAAGTCACGACATGCGAGATCGGGATGAATATTAATTCGTTCCCGGCAACTCCGCGGCGTTGAGTTTTAGAGTATTATTTCGGCCAATGTTTCTGGCCCATTTGGTGTGAGTGATCAGTTTAGTTTTTTTAGGAAGGTGCGTTATATGATTCTCCCATACGATTGGAAAGAGAAGCTCAAACCGTCGAATCTGCGGAACACCATCAATGAGAACTCGGCGGTGATGAGCATTATCGCGGCCGTGGTGGCTATTGTGGCGATCGCCTTTATTGTCCGGACCATGTTCCACAGTACGAGTTATGGTCCAACAACCGCCTATTATTATGACACCACGGATGGCAGCATTCACGTTCTGCCGCGATCCAAATATCCGCCGCTGATGGGCAAAACGGGTAAACCAACACTCGTTTGGGCGGAGTACTATGCCTGTGCATCATGCTCCGACAAGACTCTGGCCTATCTGGAGAAATATTCGGCTCAAGCTAAAACGGCAATGGAGCAACTTCAGGCGCAGCAAAGCAATCCCAAGACCAAGGGCCAGCCGCCCAATTTTGCGCTGATGCAAATGGCCATGGAAGGCGGGGGAATTCTGGTACGCAGCCCCAAGAAAGGTTCCAAGTGGTATCCGTTGGAATCTCCGCAAGGAATGCAGATCGCCACGCCGCCGGCATGTTCCGGTGGGCAACTCAAAGCCTGCAATCCCAGTTAATGCAGCCATCGCCTTCGTTGACGAATATAAATGCCTGCCGAGGAGACGGTTCCTCGACAGGCATTTTCTTTTGCACCACTGAAATCGCATTATGATATTATAGGTGTCCTCGCCTGTGCGCAATGAAACGCTACCGGCTGATACGGGTATAATGGAATGTCGGTGGAGATAATCTCATCATGCAATTTGCTCCAATTGAGGATGTGCTGGCGGCGTTAAAGCGCGGCGAAATGATCGTTCTGGTGGACGATGAAGATCGTGAAAACGAAGGCGATTTAGTATGCGCGGCGCAGTTTATCACGCCGGCCATTGTGAATTTTATGCTCAAAGAAGCTCGTGGAGTTTTGTGCGTTGCCATGACTCCGGAGGACTGCCGGCGTCTGGCCCTGTATCCGCAAGCCGCTTATAACACGGCCCCCCTGGGCACCGCCTTTACCGTGTCCGTTGATGCGCATCCGCGACTGGGAATTACGACGGGCGTTTCAGCGGCGGAACGTGCGCTGACCATCCAGACGCTGATCAACCCCAACTGCGGCCCGGATGATCTTTGCCGTCCAGGGCATATTAACCCGTTGAACGCGCGGCCCGGCGGCGTGCTGGAGCGGGCGGGCCAAACTGAGGGATCGGTGGATCTGGCGAAAATGGCGGGGCTCTATCCAGCGGGTGTGATTATTGAAATTATGTCGGAAGACGGCACCATGTCCCGTCTGCCGGAGTTGGAGAAGTTTTCGCGCCGCCACGGTCTGCTGATGTGCAGCAATGCCGATATCATCCAGTACCGCCTGCGGCGCGACGCGCTGGTAAAGCGTATTGAGTCCACAGAATTAAAGACCGCCTTCGGCACGTTTGAACTGCATGTGTATGAAACTCTGAATGACCCGTTGCTGCATCTGGCTATCACCAGCGGGGGGGTGGGCAACATTGACCCCGCCACGGGCAAGTCGGTTATTCAGACTGATCCGGTTCTGGTACGGGTGCATTCCGAGCATCTGCTGGGCGATGTTTTCGCAGCCACTTTTACCGATAGCGGCAGCGAGCTGCAGGAATCTTTGCGCATGATTCAACGCGCCGGCAAGGGGGCCTTGGTGTATCTGCGGCAGGAGTCGCGCGGCCTGGCGCTGCTGGCTCGGTTACGCGAAATGCGCAAATCTGAAAAGCCGGCCGGTTCCGCAGAAGCTTCCACTGCAATGGGACGGCGGGATTTCGGCATCGGGGCGCAAATTCTGCGTGACCTGGGCCTGCGCGAATTAATTATTCTGACCAATCGACCCAAAAAACTCCACGGCCTGGAGGGCTTTGATCTTTCGGTCGTTGAGCAGCGGCCCATCAAGCCGCAATAACTCACTGCGGTTGTGTCGGCAGGGGCGTATGAATATGCGTTACCTCATTGCCGATGAGAATGGCATTGGATACGCGACCGGATAGTACCGCCTTGGCATCATTCTGAATGTTCGGGGCGTACGCCGTATCAAGGCTGATTTTTTTCAGCATCCATACAACGGTCGGGTCTTTTCTGACGGGCCATAACTGATAAATACACTGTTTTAATGCTGCAGCGTGAGGGTCTTCCACCGTCGGCAGCAATTTTTCTTTAATCTGCCAGGCGGTGCCATTGTCCGCCTCGCTATAGGCTGCGGCAATTCCGCCTACGTTAGCTGCCGCTCCGGGGTTTACCGCACCAAGTACAGATGTTACTGCCGCAACGTGCTGTGCCTGCGCTCCTCCGGTGAATGGAAATTCCCGAATGGCCACAATACCCCAATGCTCTTTACCTCCCAGCGTGGGGGAGGCCAATTTATTTTGCGGTGCCAGAGTAAAGTGAAATTTCTCGGTTCGCACCGTAACAACATAATGATTGCTTGCGGTATCCGACGGTGGAATAATCTTCGCCTCAGGCCCCCAGTTGTCGCCAAAAAGCCCGGTGAGATAACGGTTCATATTTTCCATGGTCTGCCAGACGCGCCCAGGATGGTTTTTATGTTCCTGCCGCACGGGCCATGAAATGAGCCTGTAAGCCTCTTGAACCGTTATGGTGCGCCCCTGTGCCACTAAATTCATGTAACGGCGCAACAGGGCGGTGCGGCTGGTGGGATATTTCAGGATCGGGCTGGCCGGTGGGGTTTGAAACAACCAGAAGCCCACACCAATAACAATCACCGCCACGATGATCAAGCCCATAACTTTTACGCCGCCGGAAGAAGAGTCAGACATGGCCTAAAACCCCCGTAAACCGCAAATACAAAAACCGCCTGACAGAT
>JAKAZF010000241.1 GCA_021826605.1 Planctomycetota bacterium
CCAATGATGCATCGTTCATATCGGTGGGGGCGTCCTGAATAAATGACTTGTCGATTTTTAATTCCGTCAGGGGCAGTTTCTTCAAATACGCCAGTGAGGAATATCCCGTGCCGAAATCATCAATCGAAAAATGAACGCCGAGTTTTTTCAGCTCCCGCATTTTGGAGATCGCTTCATTAAGATTATCAAAAACCACCGCTTCGGTGATTTCCAGCGTCAGCAGATTTCCATTGGCCCCGGTTTCCCGCAGTATCTCCGCAACGCGATCCCGGAAGTCCGTTTTGCGAAATTGTCGCGGACTGACATTAACCGCGATGCGAATGGGCCGCCCGGCGTCTTCCAGTTGTTTAATGGCGCGGCAGGCCTGCCGGAGCATCCATTCGCCCATCGGAACAATCAGCCCGGTATCTTCCGCCACGGGTATAAAGGCCATCGGGGAAATCAGTCCACCTTCCTTGTTATGCCAGCGGATTAGCGCTTCCGCCCCGATTACGGTTCCCGCCGCATCAACCTGCCCCTGCAGGAACATGCGAAAATCCTGCCGTTCCATCGCATCGCGCAAATCATGTTCAATATTAAGTCTGGCGCTGACGGCAGCCTGCATGGTGGGTTCAAAGTAGCAGACGCTGTTACGCCCGGCCGCCTTTGCTCGGTACATGGCGGTATCCGCCTGCTTGAGCAGATCGGATGCCGATTCAGCACCCTTGGGAAAAAGCGTGACACCGATGCTGGCGGCTATCTGATGCTGCAGCGTGCCTATGACCACGGGTTCGCAGATTGTTTTCTGGATTCGGGCGATTGCCGTCTGGACCATATGCGCGGAAATGTCAGAATCGTCGGATAGCGCCGGAAGCAGCAGCACAAACTCATCGCCGCCCAACCGGCTGACCGTATCTTCCTGGCGCAGGGCTTGCCGCAGCCGCTGGGCCATTTCCCGTAAAAGTTCATCGCCTATTTCATGCCCCTCGGCATCGTTAAGATTTTTGAAGTTATCAAGATCAATAAATACCACCGCGCCAAAAACATTGTTGCGCTGCGCGATGGAAACACAGTTGGCCAGCCGATCCAGAAACAGCCGGCGGTTGGGCAATTCCGTTAAGGCGTCATAAAAAGCGAGTTGATCAATGCGGGCATTGGCCGCTACATAGCTCGATACGTCTTTTTGTGCGCCGATAAAATGTGTGATCGTGCCGGCGTCATTGCGCACCGGAGCAATATGCAGTTGATTCCAGAACATTGTTCCGTCTTTTTTGAAATTCCGAAGCGTTACTTCACAAATCCGACCCTCTTTTAACGCGGTGCGTACTTGTTGAATTTCCGGTTGATCGCGTTGAGGGCCTTGGAGAAAACGACAGTTTCGCCCGAGTACCTCAGCTTGTGAGTAGCCGGTCAATTGTTCAAAGGTCGGATTCGCATAGATGATCGGCAAATCCGGCTGTTGCGCGTCGGCGATGAGAATTCCCACCGGTGCCGCAGCCAGCGCTCGCTGTGCCAAATGCAAGGATTCCTCCGTGCGCCGCCGGTCCGTTACATCATGGGCAATAATCAGGTTCAGCGTTCGGCCTTGAACATTGATCGGGTTAACGTAGACTTCGACATCTCGAAATTCGCCGGATGCAATGCGGTGCTGGCACTGATAAAAATAAGAGATGCCATTTTTGGTTTCAGTAAATTGCTCCTCTATTTTCTTGCGGCCCGATGTGTTAATTTCCCAGATGCGCATGGTCTGTATCTTCTGGCGCGGAAAGCCCCAGAATTTACATGCGGCATCATTGGCATCAACAATTTGTCCATTTTCCGGATCCAGGAGATATTCAATGGCCGGGCTTTGGTTAAATATTTGCAGTAAAATATCGCTCTCTCCGCTTCTGCGGTCCTGCAACTCACTGATTATCCCCATGGCCCATCCTCAGAAGGCACCCCGCAGCAGATTCATGTGGCCTGAAGCTGCACCAGAGTGGAATATCACGCATCCAGCCAAATCCGGAGCTTCCAAAAACCTGACACGCCGTCTATCTTTCGGTTATTGGCTGGCATTTTATACGGGAATTACTTCCCGTTTTTACTCAAATGATCAGGATAATTGCGGGCAACTGTGTGCCATTCATCTTTTTTACATGGCTCGCATCGACCGTAACACCCTTAATGCCTCAAGTCTGCGGCAACGCCAATAAGGAACTGTAATAAATGCCGCCTGCTGCACACAACCTGTTCCTATTGTAGCAGCTCTATTTGATTATCGGATTAACATGCTTTTCTGATAACAATTTTTCCATTTTTTCGTAAAATTGATTTTTGCGAAATAGTGGATCTCGGCCTTGCCGTTGGGGGCCAAATTTGCTTTTTTTTAATCCAATAGCCAGGAGTGGCGGTGCAACAGCATGTCCAGGGCGGGGGCGATGGGCTGCAGCAGCAGCAACGCCGTTGTTGCCGGAGGCAGCGGAATGGCCATTCGATGCAACAATGCCGCCGCGATGCCCGCCAACACCAAAAACACTTTCCGGGCCAATGGTTCAATGGGAAGCGTACCGGGTAGCGCCAAGATAAATACCGATGCAAACAGAAAATCTGAACTGCACAGTTCATACAGTAACAGTGCTATGGCTCGTTCCGGCGGCAGATACCATAATCCGCCAATACTCTGCCAAAACTCATGATGCAGTACCTGCGGTGACAAGGGGCCGAAAATCAACCCCGCCAATACCGCAATTAGAAACAATGCCCAGGCATCCGGAGGGAGAATATGGCGGTAAGACAGATACAGGCCCGCAATAATAATCGCAAAAATCCCGACCGTGCCAATCCGGCCCGGCACGCCACCGAGCAGAAGCGTCGGTGGCGATGGCAAATTCAAGGCAAACATGTTCCGTAACGCAATGCGGGACCGAAGTCCGGTTGGATCGCCGCCAATTTGCTTCAATGTTTGCTCGATGACCTGTTCAGGCCGCGGCAGCAATACGGCGTCAGCACCTCGTCGCGGTGATTGTTGCGGCCAGCGGTATATCTGTGCGGGTATGGCCTTTCCGATGTCACCAATTGTCAGATGATCCAGCACCAGCACGGGCCAGCGGCCGGCCAGTGGCAATATCGCGGTCAGGGCCAGCGGTACCAACAGGCCGATATGAAAGCGTTGCTTGCCGGGTAAGCCGGCGATCCAGATCAGGATTACCACGCTTGCGCCCATGGCCAAAGCCCAATACCAGGCAACCAGCGGCGCGGTCAGACCGGAACAGATCATCGCGTACGCCATTGTATGATTCCAGGTTAATAATTGGCCGCGCGCGGTAAAGCGGGCCAGCAGAAAGTGCGTAACTGCCGCCGCAAGCAAAGTGGACAGAATAATCAGTGACGCCCGGAATCCAAATACGGCAATGCCCCACAGCAGCGGCAGAAGTACCGACACGCTGATGGTTTGATAAAATTCCCGCCGCGATACCGGCCACAGAAGAAACGGTCTTTCGCAACAGGCGCTGCTGTCGGATGTGATTTTATCCGATGGGGCGAAGGCCGGTTCACCAGCAGTGTGTTTAGCAATCATGCCGGCACTCCTGGCCGATGATCCGGTCCGACGGCGGCTTTCAACGAGTGAATGGTTATCGCCAGAGGCAGGCGCGATGGACAGACATAGCTGCACAATCCGCAATCAATGCACATCGATGCTTCTTGTGCGGAAATAGCCGGTAAACTGTCAATCATCCGCACCTGTGCCATCAACCCGGCGGGATTCAACCCGGCGGGGCATGCGCTTACACACCAGCCGCAGCGGATGCAATCAACCGTATCTTCCGCTATCGGCACGGGCCGGATGGATATGGTGCGAATGGATGGTTCCAGGACGGTTTTTTCCGGATCCACCAATTGTCCGGCCATCATGCCGTTGATAATACATTGCCGGTTCTGATGGCTGATCCCGGCGTCGGAAAGAACCCGGGCCAGAGATTGTCCAATATTGGCGGCAATGACTCTGGGTGTGGCGTTGTGCGTGAAGAGTTCCACCGGGCGCCACTGCGGCTGAGTTCCAAATTCAATCCAGCATCCCAGTAACCAGCAGGTCATGGGGTCCAGCAACACAACGCCCAAATCGGCGGGAGATGCGCCCGGCTGGAGCTTCAAGCCCAGCAGGGATCGCAATAAGATGCTCGGATGGCCCAGCGGATATCGGTTGATCAGTGAATGAATGGTAAACCCATTGGCTTTTGCCGCCTTGCGCCATTGATAGCGCAATTCCCCTTCCTCCCGCGGAATCGCCAGCCTTGTCCTGACCGCTGATACACACCGCCGCACCAGGTTCAATCCCGCCACCAGCCGCGGCAATTCAAATTCACTTAATACGCGCGGCAAGATCGATTCCGGCTGCGGAGCAATGAGATTAAGAACGACATCCTGAATCGCCGGCGATGTCAGTTGATGCAGCAGTGCGGGCGTCCAAAGGTCCTGGCTGGTCAGCTTCAGCCGCAGCAGCAACTCCCGCAGTGAGGCACTTGTTGTCGGCAGTTCCGTTGGCGGGGAACCGTTGGCGTTGTCATGCGCCGGCCAGACCGGTGCGTCCCAGGCCGGCGGGCCGAAAAACAAACCGCCCGGCACATGCCGCGAACGCAATGACAATTTCCCATTCAACATGACGGTCTCTGGTCTGCCGATTCTCATTTCCTGCCAGTGCCGCGGCAGGCGAGTTTAGCACCACTGATGTATAAACCGCCGGCAAACAGATTCAGCCCGGCGCATCAGAGCACAAAAAAAGGCCGGTAGGGTCCGGCCTTTTTGAGTCAATTGTTCAGGCTGCGCTCGTATCAGTGGCCGACAATTTCGGATTTCTTGGGCATAAGAATGCCCAGTAATTCAGCCTGGGCCATTTCCGGCACCTTTTCCTGTTTTAATGTGGTCCCGAGGTCCTGCACAAAGGCGTTCCACTGGGCATCGGTGATATTCATGCCTTTGTGGGCCTGATACATATCCGGTCCGGTGTAAATTTGCGGGCCACCGGATTTTTCTCCGATGTATGCAACCAGTTGCGTTTGCAGATGCGCCAGGTTCGCGTGCGCGAAGTCGGAGTTAATCCGATTATCTTTTCCGACGTTAATCAGAAAGGCGTGGACCACCGTGGTAATTCCGGATTGGCCGCCAAGTTGTTCGTATAGCGATGGGCCGTTCATCTGGTTCTGATTTTTAGCGCATCCGCCCACACCCAAGGCCAGTACCAGCGCCGCAATTGTTCCCAATCCAGCCGACAATAACGAACTTTTTCGCACGGAAAGGCTCCTTCCAAAGGATCAACCCAGGCCGCCCCGGCTATTGCCGGTGGATAGCAAGTCCCGGACCGCTGCTTTAGATAGCACGGAATGGCCATTCTGGCAAGCGCAAGAGGTAAAAAAGCGCGAAT
>JAKAZF010000242.1 GCA_021826605.1 Planctomycetota bacterium
TGATACGGGTATTAATTTGCGATATTTCACGGATAAAACAGGCTTTTGCCGCCCCATGTGTCCACTTTCAAACGAACCCGGCGGCGTCGTGTGGCTCGACGGATTAACCGTCGTACCTGATCGGGCGGGTAACCAGCGCATGATTGCTCGTTACTCACGCCGCAATGGTATGAAGAATTTATTTGAGCACGGCCTGGCAGTTTGGAACGACCGCACCGAGACATTTCAGAAGCATGTGGTCTATCCGTTGGATGAGCATTGGCGGTTCCCGACTGGATACCCGGCGACTTATGCCCAGCACGGGAAAAATTATCGTCTTTTTACGCGGCAGTTTCCGGTCGTCCGTGCTCTTGGAACGCTTCAATCGATAGCGGATTGTTCGCACTATCAGGCTTTTACTTGTCTTGCGCCCGGTACGCATTTTAAGGCTGAAAAATCCGAGTTAGATCGGAGATCCGACGGGACATTGGTCTGGGGATGGAAATACAATACAGATCCATTGAACTCCGTGCAGGAGGCGGTATTGCTGTCGCGCGGCCTGATGCACCCGGATGAAGCGCGTTTTCAAATGGTCGACGCGCTTACCAACCATACAGTGACGATCCATAGCGGTTCATTTTTCTGGAATGACTACTTAAAAAAATGGATCATGATTGGCGGTCAGGAGGGAGGAACGTCGTTTCTGGGCGAAATCTGGTTCGCCGCCGCCCCGTCACCAACGGGTCCGTGGAAACGCGCTATCAAGATAGCCACGCATCCCGACTATTCACTCTACAATCCGTCGCAGAATCCATTTTTTGACCAGCAGGGTGGAAGAATCATCTATTTTCAAGGAACGTATTCCGTTACCTTTTCCGGTAATACGCATCCGGTTCCGCGTTACGACTATAACCAGTTGATGTATCAATTGGATTTATCGGATCATCGATTACAGTCCGCATAGAAGCAACATTCTGTTTGGAGAGGTTGTTTGTGAAAACAATTCAATCGGTCAATCTGTGGCTGCTGATTGCCCAAGGCAACGCAAACTGGTCGGAATCGTTAACGAATTCGGAGGACCTATGAACAATAACGATGGAATTATCTCTCGCCGTCGCGCGATTTTGGCGATGTGTTCTTCGGCCATGCTTGCGGCATCGGGAGGTTGTCAGTTCAGTGCGTACGATTCGGATGCAAGATATGGCGTATCGAGCACCACTGCGAACGATGGACGTATTGCGGATCCAATAGTTTGTGCTGTAAAGCCAATAATCGGCACCGGATGGCACGGTCACTTGTTTCCCGGCGCCACTGCGCCATTTGGCCTGGTGCAACTAAGCCCGGATAGCGCCGGCCCGCCGGAACCCAAATGGAACAACTGGTATGATCTCTACGGCTGGGATCACTGCTCCGGCTACCATTACCCGGATAATGTGATCAAGGGGTTCAGCCATACGCATCTTTCAGGAACCGGAGCCACGGACCTTGGTGATGTGCTGATCATGCCCGTGGTGGAAGGCCGCAACTGGAGCTGGGAAGCCGTTGCGCCGGGCCGGCAGCATGCGGCGCAGATCGCAGCTCTGGGTCCTGATTCCGGCTGGGTATCCAGAGGCGGTGCGCGGGGATACAGTTCAAGCTTTTCGCATCAGCAGGAGATCGCCCGTGCCGGCTATTACAGCGTGTATCTGCAGACGCCGCAGGTCAAGGCGGAATTAACCGCCACCACCCGCTGCGGCATGCACCGGTATACCTATCCGGCGTTGCCGGCGAAAACCCGGCGGGGGGTGATACTGGATCTGGTTCATGGCCTGGGTTGCACGGTGTACCATGCCCAATTGAATATTGAGAATGCCACAACCATCAGCGGTAAGCGCTATACCCATGGCTGGGCGGCGGATAAACAGGTCTATTTTGTCATGGAACTATCCCATCCAATCCTCGACGCTCAGATTCAGGTGGATGGCAAGACCCGCACCGCATCCGTGGGAGAGAGCTTTGCGGGAACCCATATTAAAGCGATATTGAGCCACGCGCATAGCGGCAAGCCCTTGACGATTCGCGTGGGCATTTCCGGCACCGGTGTAGAGGGAGCCAGAAGGAACCTGGAGAAGGAAATACCGGTATGGGATTTTGATGCGGTGCATGAGCAGACGCAAAACGTGTGGAATAAGGCCCTGTCGGTCATAGAGGCCAAATTTCCGGATAAGCAACTGACCGAAACATTTTATACCGCAGCGTATCACGGCATGGTGGCTCCGGCGACGTTTAATGATGTGGATGGCAGGTATCGCGGGGAAGATCATAAGAACCATGCCAATCCGGGCTTTACCAATTACACCACCATGTCGATATGGGATATTTATCGCGGCGAATTCCCCTTCATGATGCTCATGCAGCCGCACCGGACCAACGATGTGATAAAAACCCTGCTGGCGGATTACCGGCAGTTAAATCAGCATTCGCTGCCGGTCTGGCCCTTGTGGGGCAATGAAACCTGGTGCATGACCGGATTTCATGTTGTGGGGATGATTGCCGGCGCGTTTGTGCGTGGATTCCGGGATTATGATGTGGAAGCGGTGTATGCGGCTATGCGCGATACGGCGCTGGTAGGGGCCACCGCGAATAACAACAAGGCCTTGCAGAATCAATTCCGCACACTGGGGTATGTGGCATCCGCACCCGGTGCGCAAAGCGTATCGCGTACATTGGATTTTGCCTATGACTACTGGTGCGTGGGTGCCATGGCGGAGTTGCTGGGTAAACATGAAGATGCCAAAATGTTTTACAAGTTAAGCCAGAACTATAAGAATGTCTTTGATCCGCAGACTGGTTTTATGCGCGGTAAGCTTGAAGATGGATCCTGGCGCACGCCCTTCCGGCCGGATCAGGAATATTGGCATGATTACACGGAATCCGATGCGTGGCAGGCCACGTTTAATGTCATGCAGGACGTGCAGGGGCTTATTGATCTTTATGGCGGCGATGAACCGTTTATCGCCAAGCTTGATGCGCTGTTTGCCGCACCATCGAAAATATTCGCCTCGCCGCCGGATATCAGCGGCATGGTGGGGCAGGATGCGCAGGGCAATGAACCCAGCAACCATATTCCATATCTCTATCCCTTTGCCGGTGCGGCGTGGAAAACGCAGTACTGGGTGCGCAAAGTGTTGGCCCTCTACAATAACACGGCCACTGGTATTCCGGGCAATGATGATTGCGGGCAGACATCCAGTTGCTTTGCCCTGGGGGCTTTGGGATTCTACCCGGTAAACGCGGTGACCGGGGTTTACATTATCGGCAGTCCGTTGATCAACCGCGCGAAGATTCATAACCCGTTAAAGCGTACGGTATTTACGATCATTGCGGAAAATAATTCCCACGATAATATCTATATTCAAAGTGCCAAGCTCAACGGCAAAGAATTAACGCGTGCATGGTTTACCAATGCGGATATTCTGGCCGGTGGCGAGTTGCACTTCCGTATGGGCAACAAGCCCAATAAAGACTGGGCGTCCGCCAAGGCGGAGCGTCCGCCATCTGGACTGATATTATGACGGATCGTCAACGCGTCCAACCGGACGTCTCTCGCCGCAGCATGCTTAAAGTGATTGCGGCAGCCTCCACCGCAATGGTACTTAATCCGCCGCTGGGCGCTACCGCCAAGGCTTACGCGGAAGAGATCGGTGTTCCACTGCGCGGGCCGGATGGCCGGGTGATTGTATTTCATCCACCCATGGCTTCGGGAATACCATTGGGGGGTATGGGGGCCGGCACTTTTGAACTGCGTGCCGACGGCGGCATGTACGAATGGCAGATATTTAACAATTGGGCTCAGCGCCTGGTGTTGCCCGATACCTTTTTTGCCGTTCGTGCCAATGAAAACGCCAAGCCCGCCGTAACCCGTCGATTGGAAACAATCCGCCATGGCAATAATCCGGGTACGCCGGTTAAAAATATCACCTATGAGGGGCGATCTCCGATCGCCCGTCTGCGCTACGATGAACCGGCCCTTCCGGTTGAAATATCATTGACGGCCTGGTCGCCACTGATCCCGCACCAGCCGCGCGAGTCGGGCTTTCCCGCCGCGGTGTTTACCTTTCAAGTGACAAACCGCGCCGCCACCGCCGTTCACGCCTGTGTGCTGGGGTCCATTCGCAATGCCGTGGCGTTGAATAATGGTTGGACCGGTACGCAGAATCGTCTGGAACGCTCAGCGGCGATAAGCGCTGTTCACATGTCGGCACGCAGCGACGCAAAGCCGTCGGAGGTCAGTAAGCCGGTCCGGGTATTGGTGCTTCTGGAATCCATGCCGTCGCGTGTAATGGAAGTGCTGACAAATACCAAAAATATGATGTTGGACACCAGTGTGGTGGTTAATGAAGGTCCGGTTCAGTTGCCATTTTCGACAGCCGAGGAATTGGTCAAACATTATGACGTGATCTGGCTGGGCGAGATTCCGCATGCCAGTGCCACGCTCGGAAAAGCCAATATGGCAATTATTCGTGACGCCGTACATCAAGGTGCGGGCTTGCTGGTAACCGGCGGATGGGACAGCTTCTACGGTAACAGCGGCACGCGATGGGGGCATCTCAACGCCACGCCGATTGAACAGGCGCTTCCGATTGAATTTTGTCATTCCGTGGATACCGTCGGTGAAGCAACACCCATTGTCGTTGCGAAAAAGGCTCATTTCGTTCTTGGTGAGCCGCAGGTTGAAACCCTTGCGGGGTATAACCGCATTGCCGCCGTTAAACCGGGTGGAGAAGTGCTCTTAAAAACGGCTGACGGGAATCCTTTGCTGATAACCGGCCAGTATGGCGCGGGCCGCACCGCGGTCTGGGCCACATCAGTCGGTGGTGGCTGGCCACCGAAGCAATGGACGCAAATGCCCATGTTTTACGCCGGATTGCTGGCCCACCTTGGCCATGCCCGTTTTACACCCGGTTATGGCGTGGATCCGTTTGACGCCTCCAGCGGTGATATGACATTCGCGGCGCTTACCTCGGACGCGCTTGCCTCCACCCAATGGCGGGACGCCAGCGCCTTCTGGTCCGAATTTGAGGATCATGGGTCACTGCTGGAGCAGCAAGTGGCACCTGATGACGCACGCAACGCCGGATTGGCTTGTGCGATGGACCTGGCTCCGGGTGAAAGTAAAACCGCGACATTTATCCTGGCCTGGCATTTTCCCAATCAGTACGACTATTCCAGAAATTCCAATTTTCTTGGACATATGTACAGCCGATGGTTCCGCAATTCTCTGGAGGTTATTCGGGAAATAGCTCGCCGCCATGAAGAACTCTTTCATCAGACGGAGGCCTTTCAAAACGCATTGTATGACAGCAGCATGCCGCCAAAAATAAAAGATGCCGTTAACGCCCAGCTTACCACGCTTAACAA
>JAKAZF010000243.1 GCA_021826605.1 Planctomycetota bacterium
CGCCTGTTCCACCACCGGCCCGGCATAGGCATTAAGATCTTTAGTGGTAAGTGTGTGGCCGCGATAGGGCATGTGCTGCACCAGGGCGATGGCATCTTCCTTCGTATCAACGTGGATATAGTAATCAACGTTGTAGGTCATTTCGGCCATTTCCCGCGACAACGCCAAGCCCTGGGTTTGAACCACCAGCTTGGCTTTATTGATATACAGAGCCTCATATTGCCAGGGGCTTTGGCCGCCGTAAAAAGCCTGCTGAATGGAACCGATCAATGGCCGTTGAGGTGTTTCAATTGGAAACTGGCCCGTTTCATAGACATTTAATATCGCACCGCGCGATTTGAGCACGCAAAAATGGTTGCTTTCCACGGTCAGCAACGAACCATTCATGATGTCATTGTTGGGGTAATGCCAGAGAATGACTTCCGGCCCCATCATTTCCTCGCCATTGGCGGCAAGCGTGGAGATCACACTGCGAATTCCGGCCATACAGCACTCCTTTGATCTAACATGCCCCAAAATATAATCAGGCCCGAGAACACTGTCGTTCGGGCCTGATTAAAAATGTTAAAGCCATCGAATCATGGCGTCAATTTGTAAAAGTCATTCGCAGTTTGTTCCCTTAGTCGGTCAGGCAAGGCGCTTTTTACGCAGCAAGGCAAGACCACCAAGGCTGACAAGGCCCATGGCCAGCATGGCGCTGGTGCCTGGCAGTGGCAATGCCACGGGGGCGGGGGGATCCGTCTGGTAACTCAGCGTGGCCTTATCGCCGGGATTAAGCCCCAGGGTGATTGTGGAGCCTAACGAGTAGGGATTGGTAACCGCAAAATCAACCGGGCCTACCGCGACATTTACTGTCGTTACGGGTCCAGTGGCCAAGGAATTCAATGTTACCATGCCGGAAGTCACGGAGGTATTATTGGCGGAACTGGTGTATTGCATATAGTCGGACTGCTGGCTGTCGGATGGTCGTGCGAAAAAGGTAACCGATGCCGCGCCGGTCAATACCGCCAGAGGACTTGACGGGGATGGCGTAAAGCCATTATCCAGAAGATTAATAGTCAATGTCTGAAAACTGTTGCTGGAATTGGCCGCCACAAAAGCTGCTGCGGCCTTCTCCAGAGGTACTTGTCCATCGGCTGGGGCCGAGGGGCTGTTGGATGAGGCGGTAAAGCCATAGATCGTGAATTTTCCAAGGCCGGAAATCTGGCTTGCATTGATCTGATAATTCTGGCCGCTGGAGTCCAATGTGCCATTGACACTCACCGTGTTCGAGCCGGAACTGAATGTTGCGACCAGAGCTGCATTAGCTGCGGACGCAAAAATACCTGACAGCAATAATCCGCAAACCCCTGCGTACATCTTGTTTGGCTTCATCTCGGTTCCTCCTTTAGAGGTAAAACGCTCTCAAAAAAGATTCTAACATCCTCAACATTTCTGGTCAAAACCCGGGCGAAATTTTTTGCGTCCCAGCAGGCCCAATCCCAGCAAGCCCGCCGCAAACATGGGCAGCACGGATGGTTCCGGTGTGCTGGAGAGCGAAACATTTGTCGCCGAAATGAAGCTCTGGCCGTTATTGGTTAAGCTTAGTGACTGATCTGGTGCCAGCGTAACCCGCAGCACTGATGTTAATGAATACGGTGAGCCGGAAGTTACCAGATTTCCCGCGGACGCTGCGGATAAACTGTAATTGGTTATTGTGGGCGAAGTCGAACTCCACGCTCCGGTGCTGATGGTGGTCCCTGCGGTTGATGCGCCAACTGCGGGTGCAGTCGTAAAAAGGGTGTTTGCGGAATCGGCAAATGTCTGAAACGACATGCTGAAACTGCCTCCTTCAAACGTTCCGCCGTCACTGTGATTAAACTGTACCGCGTTATAGGCGCCGGAACCGGACTGGCTGAATCCGGTGGCACTTAAAATCAATTCCAGTGTGTCTGTCGTGTTGCCGGTATTGGAGATCGTCGAGGCGGTATAAGACAGCACCGCCGTTGGCAGTGACTGCGCCGTGGCACCCAGATTCGCCATATCCGAAATATTGTACTGAAAATTACCCAAGCTTTGCGTACCGTTTGAGCTTGCCAGCACATATCCTGATGCGGCAGAGCTTGAATACGTCATCGGCGCAACCGTTGAGCCTGTATCAATGACGGTCAACGCCACTGTATCGGCATGTACCGTGGCCGCAACGGTTGAAATGGTGGCTGCAGCGGCAAAAGCAATCAAGCTTTTGTTGAACATCTTTCTATCCCCTTAAGCAACACAAACAGGTAACTTCGTCAACGCGCGGACCTGCAACCCCGCAGCGTGCAATGCGTAAGTTGAAAAGCTCCACAACCGGGACTTGAGTTTTCTCATCTCTCCCGATGCATGAAACTTCTGATAAGCCAACTATAAAATAACCGCATCAAGAGTCAAAGAAAAAATTAGATTTTTCAGCGAATTTATGGTTATCACACGTAACGGTGCGCCGCCATGGTCTCATAACCGCGTGCCGAGAGTAGAAAACGTTCCGATAATATAAGTCCACATAACCTTGGATGCCGTCGGGTTTTCCGTTACCATTTAATGGGTCGCTTTGCCACCTGACTGGCGGAACGTAAACTTGGTGGTCTCAATGGTGGCCATTACTTCAACTGTGGAGGATTCAACCATGGCAGAATTGACAGCAACACGACGGCAGGCCCTGCTTTCAGCGGCGGTCGGGGGAATGGCTCTGGCGGTTACCACGGTAACGCGGGCCAGTGTGCCCCAGGAAAACCAATCCGGTTTTATCGATTCCGGAAGCGTGCCCATGAAGGCGTACAGTTTTGATCTCTCGGATGTTCAGATTTTGGATGGACCGTTTCATGACAACATGACCCGCGATCTGAATTATCTGCTGGCTTATGACTGCGATCGGTTGCTGGCCTCGTTCCAGAAAGTATCACGCCTGCCGACCAAGGCTCCAACATTGGGCGGGTGGGACGCCGGAGGACAGGGCGGCACCATCTGCGGGCACTATCTGTCTGCTTGCTCCATGATGTACGCCCATACCCGCGATCATCGCCTGCTGGAAAAAATCGATTATCTGCTGCCGCATCTGGCAAAATGCCAGAAGGCCAATGGCAAAATCGATCCGCGCTTCGCCGGTTATCTTGCCGGCCTGCCCGGCAGTATTAAGGCGTTTGGTGATGCACTGGATGGCAAAATTAATGTCGGCAATCCCCATGCGCTGTTTACCTTCTCACTTAACGGCATGTGGTCGCCCTGGTATTCCATTCATAAAATTCTCGCCGGGCTGCGTGATACCTGGCTGCATACCGCAAGGCCGCAGGCAAAAGAGATTCTGATCGGCCTGGCAGACTGGTCGTTGCAATATCCGGCCCGGCTTTCAGTTGCGCAGATGCAGACCATGCTGATCAGCGAGCAAGGCGGCATGAATGAAGTGCTCGCGGATGTTTACTGCATCACCGGCGACCGGAAATATCTCCGTGGTGCCGAAGCATTTAATGAACACTCCCAGCTTGATCCGCTGATGCACCGAAAGGACATTCTTACCGGCACGCATTCCAATCAGTACATTCCGCGGGTTATCGGCATTGCCCGTGAATATGAACTCACCGGAAATGACAAATACCGCGCCGGTGCCGAGTTTTTCTGGGAAAATGTTGCCCGGCATCGCACATACGTCTTTGGCGGCAACTCCAATCGTGAATACTTTTTCCCGCTGGGAGATGCTTTCCAGCAGCTTTCCGTCGGGTCCGCTGAAACCTGTTGCACCTACAATATTCTCAAGCTTACCGAACATTACTTCAGTTGGAATCCCACCATGGAGGCCGCTGATTTTTTTGAACGCGGTCTGGTCAACCATATTCTCGGCTCCCAGGATCCGGCTACCGGCATGATGACATATTACATGTCCATGCGACCGGGGCATTTCAAGACTTTTAACACCCCATGGGATTCCTGCTGGTGCTGCATGAGCACGGGTATGGAAAACCATGCCAAATACTCGCGCGGAGTGTATTACCATAACGGCGACACCCTGTGGATCAATGTATTTATGGCCACGGAGTTGCACTGGAAGAATAAGGGAATGAAGGTTCGGCAAACCACGCGATTCCCGGATGAAAACAACGTCCGCGTGGAATTTACATGCCGACAACCCACGCAGGCCACCATTAAATTAAGACACCCTCATTGGTCCACGCCGGCCATGAGCATCAAACTCAACGGGAAAGCCATCGACGCCGGAAAGCCGGGAACCTATCTGGATATATCCCGACAATGGTCGGATGGCGATGTGTTGGAAATTCAATTGCAGACCCCGCTGCGTATCGAGCGCATGGCACATCACCCGTCCAAATTCGCTATCCTTGCCGGGCCGACGGTATTGGCCGCGGTTCTGGGCAATGATCTGATGTTGCCCCCTGTTCCATATGCCAATGGAGACCAGTACGAATGGGCAAAAGTACCCGATCCGGTAACCATACCCGTGATGGTTCCGGCGGATCAACCCGTTGAGGATTGGGTCAAGCCCGACGCAATGGAGCCATTGGTATGGCACACGCACGGCGCGGGCCGGCCCATGGATGTCAAACTTGTGCCCTTTCACAAGGTCGCCCACGAGCGGTATGTCGTCTACTTTGATGAGCTTTCAGAAGCCCAATGGCAACAGCGGCAAAAGCAGGCCGAAGCGGAAGCGAAGCTGGAAAAGGAGCTTTCCAGAAATACCGTTGACCATTTCGAGCCGGGCAATACGGCATCGGAACAACGCCACAATCTGGCTGACGTGGAAAACAGTGATACCGGCAATTTTGATGGCCGATCCTGGCGCGATGCCCGCAATGGTGGTGGTTTCAGCTTCAACATGAAGGTTTTGCCAAACCAGCCCATGACGTTAATGATGACATTTTGGGGTTCGGACGCCGGCGGACGAGTCTTCAACGTGCTGGTGGATGGCCGGAAAA
The DNA here is from genome assembly GCA_021826605.1 of Planctomycetota bacterium. The sequence continues at coordinate 4,947 of JAKAZF010000243.1, forward strand.
TCGCCACGGAAACCCTTAATAACAACCAGCCGGGCAAGTTGTTTCATCAGCGGTGGCAACTTCCGGCAGCGCTGACCGCGGGCAAACAGCATATAACGGTCCGACTTCAGGCGCATCCTGGCATGATGGCCGGCGGCTTGTTCGGATGCAGAACCCTGCGGGCAGCTAATTAGCTGCGCCAACCTGTAAGGCATAAAAAAGCGTTATGCCCCGGGGAGTATCGCCGAGTTTGTCCGCGTGGTGCGGGAATATGGCGCCAGTGGCCGGAAAAAGAACATTTGCCTGCCGGGAAAACCGATGGATTGTGCCGGCTGCCAACCGCGAAATGATCACCCGGTGCCGCAAGGCATGTGGTTCCCGGTGCGTGGCGGATTGTTCGGGCTGTTATGCCGTTCTTTCCTCCAAAAGCCACGCTGGCAGAGGCGAAG
>JAKAZF010000244.1 GCA_021826605.1 Planctomycetota bacterium
TGAGCAGTGTAGGAACCATTACGGCAATGCTCCAGCCGCCAACTGCGGAAGTGCCAATCCACCTGCCGACGGCGCTGCACATCTTCAAGCCCAAGATGGTCGGCCTCCAGGCTGTGGAGAATCAGATTCAGGCTCTCATCGACATAAGCGGGCTGCGCGAGAAGTTCGGCCAGTTCGTGGCGATTTTCGGGAGCCTGGCAATAACTGCAGGCTTTGAGCAGGGCGCGAATAATGCGCGTCAACTGATCGGGCTTCTGGCGGGCGCAGCGCTCGGTGGTCAGCAACACTTTTTCAGGGTGATCGGGATAAATATCGGTGGTGGCCAATGCGATGCGCCCCCACCCCCGGCTTTCGGCCAGCGATCCCCAAGGCTCTCCCACGCAAAACAGATCAACATAATGTTTGGCCATGTGATCGGCCAGCAGCATCGGCTTGAGCTGCACGAGTTGAATGTCTTTTTCGGGATCAATGCCGCCGCGAACCAGCCAATCGCGCAACAGATAATGGTGCATGGAAAAAGTGGAGACATGCGCACAAACCAGTTTTCGCCCCACGCGACCGGAATCCATGACCGCGCGCAAGGCCCGCGGGGAATCGACGCCCAATTCCGCCAGTTCGGTGGAAACCACAATGGTGCATCCACCGGCTCCAAGATTCATCACGGCCACCATGGGTTCAATGAAATCACCACGGCCAAGCTGGCTCATAATGGACATCCCCAGCAGGGAATGGCTGGCGTCAATAAGTCCGTAGGTTAATTTATCGCGCACGATCATCCAGCCGCCCTGGCGTTCAAGCTCCACGGCGATGCCTTCTTCCTCGAAAAACCCGCGGGCCGACGCGACAACCAACGGAGCGGCATCAATTAATCGCATAAATCCAATTCGCATGAGGATGCAGTTCCTTGGCCGGTGGCAAGTTCTAAACGCCTGGTGCGATCATATTCCTACAAAATCAGAGAGCAAAAAGGTTGCCGCGGAAAGTTTTTTTACAAATTACCATATTGAATAAGCATCAATATGCGCATTTTCACGGCCGGCGATGCCGGTTGGTGCCGCCACGGGAAAAATTCGAGGTGCTGCAAATGTGTATAACTTGTGCAAAAGCCATTTGTCTGCCTGTATAAAGCGCAGCGAAAATAAAATGGGGCGGAAAATTTGTGCAAGGCAAATTACAGTGCCGATAAAACAACTTTCCGCGGAGGCGACGACCGGACGAGTTGCCGTTATAATCTCCATGGATGGACGGATTCGGCGAACGGTTGCCGATCCGCACGGCGGAGGTGGTTGTTATGTTGAATGTTGTAACCGTACACCGAAGGAGCATGAGTCATGTCGACAATTCACAAGTTTGTGGTGGTGCCGGCGGTGCCGGAAAAATTGGTGGCTCTACATGAGCTGGCCTACAATCTCTGGTCTCTCTGGAATTATGAAGCCGCGAGTTTATTCAATCGCCTGGATCCGGATTTATGGGCAAGCACCGGGCATAATCCGGTGCGGCTGCTGAATTTGATCGGGCAGGATAAGCTGCTCGCCGCGGCGGAAGATGAGGGGTTTCTCTCGCATCTCACGCGGATTACATCCGATCTCAAAGCGTACATGGGGCAGAACACCTGGTACAAACAGCACCATGCGGATCGTAAAGCGGTCATCGCCTATTTCTCGGCGGAATTCGGACTGCATGAATCACTGCCGATTTACTCCGGTGGTCTGGGCGTGCTGTCCGGCGATCATCTCAAAAGTGCCAGCGATCTGGGAATTCCACTGGTCGCCGTGGGATTGCTTTACCGTGAGGGATATTTCCATCAGCAACTGAATTCGGATGGCTGGCAGCAAGAACTGAATCCGGAGAACGATTTTTTCTCCATGAGTCTCACGCCCGTCAAAAACGACAAGGGCGAGAGGGTCATGGTCACGGTAGATTATCCGCATGGTCCGGTACACGCGACTGTCTGGCGGGTGCAGGTGGGGCGTGTGACGCTGTATCTGATGGACTGCAATCTGGAAGCCAACAACCCCTCGGATCGAGACATCACAGCGCGGCTCTACGGCGGCGATCATGAAATGCGCATCCGGCAGGAGATACTGCTGGGCATCGGCGGATTGCGCGCGCTGGCGGCGGTCGGCATTACGCCGACGGTATGCCACATGAATGAGGGCCATTCGGCGTTTCTGGCCCTGGAGCGCTGCCGGGTGCTGATGGAACAGGAGAAATTGTCGTTTGCCGAAGCGCGGGAAATGGTGTCCGCCAGCAATGTATTTACAACCCATACGCCGGTTCCGGCGGGCAATGACGCATTTCATCGTGATCTGATGGAAAAGTATTTTGCGGGCTATTGCCAAAAACTGGGCCTGAGCATTGATGAGCTGATGGCCATGGGCCGGGTGAATCCGCAAGACCATAATGAGATGTTCGGGGTGACGGTTCTGGCGTTGCGCATGGCGTGGCATGCCAACGGGGTCAGTGATCTGCATGGGCAGGTTTCAAGGCGGATGTGGCACCGCATCTGGCCGGAGATTCCGGCCCCGGAAGTTCCCATACGCCACATTACCAATGGCGTGCACATCCAATCCTGGCTGGGACAGGGCTTCAACCAGCTATATCAGGAATATCTCGGTGCCAACTGGTCGGAGCGGCCCGCCGATTACACCATCTGGTCGCGCGCCGGAAAAATTCCCGACTCCGAACTTTGGCGCGTTCATGAGCGCAGCAAAGAACGGATGATTCATTTTGTGCGCCAGCGACTGCGCGCCCTGGTGGCCCACCGTGCTCATTCCACAACGGATGTGCAACGTGTGGATGAAATTCTGGACTCCAAAACGCTCACCATCGGATTTGCCCGGCGATTCGCGACGTACAAGCGGGCCACACTTTTATTCCGCAATCCCGACCGCCTGATTAAGCTCCTCAAGGATGCCAATCAGCCCGTGCAGTTTATTTTTGCCGGCAAATCGCATCCGCGGGATGACGGCGGCAAACGCTTTATTCAGGAAATCGTTCACTTCTGCCGCCGGGAGGACGTGCGTCCCCGCATGGTGTTTCTTGAAGATTATGACATGGATATCGCGCGGTATCTCACTCAGGGTGTCGATGTATGGCTCAATACGCCCCGCCGGCCCATGGAAGCATCCGGCACCAGCGGTATGAAGGCCGCCCTGAACGGCGCGCTGAATCTCAGCATTCTGGATGGCTGGTGGTGCGAAGGGTATGCGGAAGATAATGGCTTTGCCATCGGCGCGGGCGAAGACTACACCAACGATGATTATCAGGATGAAGTTGAAAGCCGCAAACTTTTCGACTTGCTTGAGCGCGTGGTCGTGCCGAAATATTATGATCGCAGCCTGGACGGCTTGCCGCGGGCTTGGATCGGGCGCATGAAAAATTCCATCCGCACCCTCTGTCCGGTATTCAACACCAACCGCATGGTGCAGCAATATACGGAAACGTTTTATCTGCCGGCGCATGATCTGTATATGAAGCTCATGGAGGGCCACGGTGCCGGAGCGGCAGCCCTGGCCAAATGGAAACAGCGCATTGCGGGTCTATGGAACACCGTCAACGTCCGGCAGGTCGAGTCGCCGAGCGTCGGAGCCATCAAAGCCGGTGAAAACGTCAAGGTGCTGGCCACCATCGAACTTGGCACCATCCCCACGGACAACGTGCGGGTGGAACTGTACTTCGGATCGCTCGATGCGTTCGGAAACATTCAGAACGCGCGGGTGCATGAAATGGTACTGGGCAATACGGTTGAACCCGGCGTGTATCAGTATGTCGGCGTGATCAGCGCCACCGCCTGCGGCCAACAGGGCTTCGCGGTGCGTGTGCTGCCCAATCATCCGAATATCGCGCTGCGCTTTGAACCGGGGCTGGTTCGCTGGGGATAAGCACGACCCCAGCGGTCGGCACGATATTTGCGGCGACGCAGGGATGGCGGCATTCGTACCGGCAAGCGTCCGGGGGATCGTGCGGTGTAAAACCACATCTGGACGTCATGCAATCTGCATGCTGCCGACGGTTGCGGTGCCGGGAAATCTCTGGTGGATGCCCGCACACGTGCTCTGTCACAGCTATAATAGAGTGAAATCAACGCGGTTATGGAGTTCGGGCGGCCCGCCCGTGATGAGTATGACCCAATATCCCAACACGCCGCCGGACGTGATTGAACGCGATAAAATTCTCAATGCGCGATCCATGTCGCCTGATCGAAAGCTGCGCGCCGGCCTGGAATTATTTGATCTTAATCGGGCCTTGATTCTTGCCATGCTTAAATCTCAACATCCCCACGCCGATTCCGCCACGCTGAACACCCTTTTTCTTGAACGCCTCAGAATGGCGCGGCAACTGGAGGCCTCCCCATGAATGTCCTTGATGTTGCCGCCGAGGTAATTGATCTTCTCAACAGCCGCAACGTCGGTTACATGCTCGTCGGATCACTTTCGACGAATCTTTACGGAATTCCGCGAAATACCAACGACGCTGATTTCGTACTCTCGCCGCAAACCATGGACGCGGCGACCATCTCCTCTCTTTTGGGGACTGCCTACCGGCTGGATCCACAATCATCTTTCGAATCAATTACCCTCACCTCGCGACGGGTTATCACACACCAGGAGACCGGTTTTCTCATGGAGTTCTTTGATCTTTCCGACGATGCTCACGATCGCGAACGCTTCAATCGGCGGGTGAGTATCTCGTTTCTTAATCGCTCGGTCTATGTTCCCACCGTTGAAGATGTGATCATCACGAAACTCCGATGGGCAATCAGCGGTAAACGGGCCAAGGATATTTCCGATGTGAAAAGTGTCCTGTCCGTGCAACAGCCGCGCAATTTGGACTTGAATTATCTCCGCCACTGGACGAAGTTACATCAGACGATGACACTGTTCGACCAACTTCTTGCGGATACGAATTGCGTATGAATCAGCCACGACCTTGCTGAAATCACGGTACGGGACGAAATACTATGATGGGCATCGGCCCGGCGAAAATCATGCGCGGCATGAAAACTGCGGCCAACAGGCCTTCAGTCCGATTCCGCGGAGACCCACAACCCGATTAGGCTGTCTATCAGAACCTATTTTGCTTTGCGTATCAATTTAACTCTTTGCCCTCAGCGTGATTACCGCCACACCCAAGCCACGCAAGTGCAGGCGATTATGAGTCAATATCCACTTCATTGAGAACTTCCCACCAGGTAATCTGATAATGATATCCTGAATGATGCCAATGTGTCACGGGGCGCTTCAAAACCAGCCACCAAAGGGCGCAATTCAGGGGTTCAAAACCAGCCACTGGTTTTCTATCTTATAACGTCCAATAACCTTTCCTGTCAAGGCCATTTTTGG
>JAKAZF010000245.1 GCA_021826605.1 Planctomycetota bacterium
TCGCCATCTGCATACTTTGGACGTTCCATTGCCTGAATTTGAAGTCTACACACGGGTTCATTTTCGAGCGTTCAGCAGAAAATATATCTGGTCCAATATCCGGCGGCGGGATTTCAATGTCAATGATGTGATTTGCCGGGTGCTGGCCAAGCTGGAAATTCCGGTATCTGATGACGACGTCCGGGCTTTGGTGTGGCGCTGGTACAAGCCCGTGGCGCGCCGCGCGACAGTCGAACATGGCACGCACGCCATGCTGCGCGAATTTCGGCGACAGGGGCTTAAGCTTGCCATTGTTTCAAATACCTGTGCACCGGATTATTGCCTGGATCGACATCTCGAAAGGGAAAAACTTCTGGAATTTTTCCCGACGCGCGTCTATTCGTCCAATACCATTTATCGCAAACCGCATCCGGTTATTTTTCGCGTGGCCCTCGATCAATTGGGGGTGGCCGCTGAACATGCCGTGTTTGTCGGCGATACGCTGGGCGCGGATATTAAAGGTGCGCGGCGCGCCGGAATGACAACGGTATGGAAGCCGGCGGCTCGCACCAAAGGCCTTCGAAAGCGCCGCGTGCGACCCGATCATGAAATTGAAAAAATTATCGATTTGGCCGAGGTTGTCTTGGGCTGCGGCGTTTAGAGCCAACGGGAAGTCGCTGTGGCAGGGCGCGATGAAAAGCCGCCGAGTGCAGCAGGAAAGCTGAAAAAAGCTGGCATCGTAGGAATGAACTATGCATTGGTATTAACGTCTGTGCAGGAGTCATACGAATCAACTCGCCAGGAAGTTCAACACAGCCACCTGCGACCAAGCCGGAAATCCTCTCGTTGTGCGCGGAATATCAATTCGTGTAGCGCTGCCCCCGATTTTTGGCAACAACGCCGGATGCATAAACCGTTCACGTCGTAGATGTTTTAATTCATGGTCCGGAAAACTAATGCGTCGCATCCGTGCTATCCGGATTCACGCAGTCAACTCTGTGCCGGGAGCAGAGAACCCATGAGGGCCAGTTTCAGCTTGACATTGCCGCAATGGCTCTCTATAAAGCAATGATCGCGACGCACCGCTATATTGCAAGCGGAGCGTGACATGGATTACCCCTTGGAGACTGTACATGTCTGTAGATGAAATTGAGAAACAGGCTCGGTATCTGGCCAAGGACAATCGGGAGGTGGAGCCGACGATAAGCAATGTGTATTGGTTTCCGTCGGAAACCGAGGTGCGACTGGTGGAACTTACGACACAAATTCCTAAAAGCGACGACAATCGCGTTCACCCATTTTATTTCCGATCTTCGAAAAAACCCAAGCTTCCGTACCCATCCGCGATTGCCATGATCCGGCCGGATGAACTCAACAAACTCAAATTGCCGGAAGGCTGGGGGACGTGGAAGGACGCCAAGGAGATCGGCAATGCCAATTAAGACCTGGCCCGAAGCCTTTCTGGCGCAGGCCAAAAGTGATCTGGATGTTATTGAATATCTTAAGAGTTCCAGCTTGCCGGATTGCCACCGGTTTCATTACCTGCAGATGGCCGGCGAAAAGCTGGGAAAGGCAATGCTTTCGGGATCAGGGAACGCAGGGCAACCGAAGTTTACGCATGCCGCGCTCGTGCGGTCTCTGCAGTTGCTCAAGGCGAATCCCCATGTGCGAGAATACATGGGCTTCAAACGAAAGCAGGACTTCAAGAACTATATTGACTCCTTGCTGCAACTGGCCGCTTGGATTGAAAACCTCGCACCGAGTCGGGCGGGTAGGTATGGCCCGAACCCAGAATATCCATGGGAGGACCGCAACAACAGCTCCCTGATCGCCCCGGCAGAATTTGATTTCGTGCAGTGCTGCCCCGGGGCATTGGTAAAAATTCCGAAGTTGGTCGGGCTGTTGCGATCTATTGCCCACAACGGATTGTGATGTCAAGAATAGTACAACTTAACGCCCGGTGATTTTCTCATTCGCCGGCAGCCGGCTTAACCCGGTCATGGCCTCGTTTTCAAGTGGCGTGAAGGTGTGTTTGCCGGGCCAGTGGCCATGCATAATATCGGCCAACTCGGTCTGACCGCCCATGGTGAATATCTCCGGCTCAATGTCCGTGATTTCAGCGAGTCTTTCAAAGCGTCGCCGGCTGGCTTGAGCCAGAGATCGCAGGGCCGCTCGCAGCATATCTTCGCGCGAGGTGGCAAGGGTCAGGTGTTCAAATGAACCGGTTCGTTCTTCCATGGCTGTTCGATCTCCGGCCAAATAGGGTGCGAAGCTGACGTCCCCGGGAGATTGTGCGCCGAGCTTTCGGCCACGCATTTCCTGTCCCAGGCGCTGCGTGAGTTTATGAAACTTCTTTTTCGAGTAATCGGCGAATAAATTATCTTTCAGCCAGTGCATGGTGGATCCGCCGGCCGCAATGGTACTTACCGCCAGCCAGCGCCGCGGCAGTTTGTGCCCCGTTCCCAATGGCCGCGTGAGAATATCCCCTGCCGGTGCCGGTTTATCCAGACACAGTGCCAGCACATCGGTTGACCCCGCACTGTGCACCAGCCGGCCGGGGCGACAATCGGTTGCCAGCATGGCAGCACTGGTATCCACCAGCGATGCAAACACGGGACAACCCTCCAATAAGCCCAATTGGTCCGCTGCCGCGCGTGTTACGGTCCCGGCGACCTGGTCGGCGAAAAGGATGCGCGGCAATTGGGATTCTTTCAGACCCACGTATTGGCATAACTCAGGAATCCATCCGGATAGTTTGATCGAATCATATAACCCCAGAAAAGCGGCTTGGGATGGATCAATAACCCACTGCCCCGTCAGGTAGTCAATCAGCAGCGTGGTGGGTTGACCAACATAGGCGATTTTCCGGAATATTGCCGGCTGCTTCTGCTTGAACCACAGCAGCGTGGTTGTGCCGATTCCGCCTGGAAAAGGGCGATTACCGACCAGACCGATATGTTTATCGATGCCGATATGATGTTCCAATTCCGTGGCCTGTTTAATACTGCGCCGGTCCTGATGTGTTACGCAGCCAAACAACGGCGTCTTGTGCTTATCCATCGCCACAACGCCGGGACAGAAGCTGTCCATGGCCACGGCATCGATATGGTGGTGTGAAGCGGTAATCTGGCGGATGGCCTTGCACAGGCTTTTCAGCAACCCCGCAGCCGGTATTTCAACTTCGGTGCCGCGAAAAACCGTTGCTACCGGTACATGTTCAATATGCTTGACGTGCCCGTTTTTGCAGAAAGCCGCTTTAATGGATGATGATCCAACATCAATGGCCAGAATTTTCATGTGTGTCTCCTGAAAAAATGGATCGGCTTGAAACCGCCGGTTGCGCCAGTGCCTCGAAAGCCGTCGCGACAAGTTCCGCGGCAGGCTGCCCGGCCTGGGCGTTAAACCAGCTTACGCCGTCAAAGCGCTTGAGCCATGTGCGTTGCAATTTTGCCAGATGACGAGTCTGAATTTTAATCTGCTCCACCGCATCATCCAGCGGCAGGGACCCGGAAAGATAATTAAATATCTGTTTATAACCCACCGCTTCTCGCGCCTGCATGGATAGTCCATTCGGATTATCTCTTAGTGCGCGGACTTCAGCCAACAATCCATGATCCATCATCAGGCCTACGCGCTGATTAATCCGCCGGTTCAAATCGCTTTTTTCCCGAGCTATGCCGATGATGCGATAATTCAGTCGCGGGCGACCGGCCTGCCATTGCTTTTGCAGCGTGCTGATGCCGCATCCGGTCATTTGAAATACTTCCAGGGCGCGGATAATTCGCCGCAGATCATTGGGGTGAATCCGCTGGGCCGCAACGGGGTCAACCTGCGTCAATTGCCGGTGCAACTCCGCTGAACCGCTTTTTTCCGCCTGTATGGCCAGTGCGCGCCGAATTTCTGCATTGGCCGGCGGCCCTTCAAATAAACCTTCCAGAACCGCCCGCAGATACAGTACCGTACCGGCAACCAGAATCAGAGGACGATTCTCTGCGCAATGTCGCTGCATGATCGGTTCCGCCATGGCCGCAAATCGTGCCGCGGAAAAAGATTCCCATGGGTCTGCAACATCAATCATGGCATGAGGTATGCGCTTTTGCGACTCGGCCGATGGTTTGGCCGTACCGATATCCATCCCGCGATAAACCTGCATCGAATCAACAGCCATGATTGTAGCCGGTTGACCATCCGAATGGACCCACCGTGTGGCCAACGATTCCGCCAATTCGGATTTGCCCGCAGCCGTGCATCCAACAATCACCAGGACGTTTTCCATATACGCAGTATAATAGCCCATTATGTTCCCGGATGCTTGCCGATAATACTTTATGATGAATGCTGACCATGTGACATCGGGATAATCAATGACGGATGGGGCATCGCGGTGAAGCGTTATTTGTCGTCTGCCTGGCGCGGAGGCGTGGTAATGGGACTGAAAGCCGTTAGCCGAATAAATCATCGCTTTGCGGCAGGTTTGCTGCGATGTGTTTTGGCAATCAGTATGGCGCTGGGCTTGACCGGATGCTCATACTGGCCGGCTCTGCGCGTGTCGTACAGTCGGCGCGTTGCGGCACTCGATGGGGCGGCTGCTTTACCGGCCAGACTAATTGTGGTGCGAGCCAAGGTGATGAAACTCCGCTATCCGCACATGGCATGGACAGCCACTGCGCCGCCTGATACCGATGATGATTCGGAAATCCCCACGCTACCGAACCCGAAATGCAATACCGTCATCAACAGTGAGCCGGACGGTGATGAAGGACCGTATATTTATTCGCGCTTTTTTGTTACCGCTCTGGCCTATTTGAAAATTATCCACGGCAAAGTTCCACATCATTCCACCGTCCGGTACATTGATCTGGATTTCGGAAATGATCAGATTCTGGAATATTACCTGACAGTCGGGCGGATTGTGACGTTGCGTTTTACACCAGGCGGACTGCTATATGACATCCCTCATGCTCCACCATGATCGGCCGTACCATTGCTTTGCACGGCTTTCGATCCCGTGATTGCAAACTGCCAAGCCTAACCGAATGGCAATATCGTGGCGGCACGCAGAACACTGTCAGTGGACATTTGAGCCGATCATGGGAGTGTTTGCCGCGGCACAAAGGGTATAGGGGAAAAATCTCGCCGCGAGCTATCTCCGCAATGCGAACGCTGTCCAGATCATTTGGAACAAAACGCCATTGCTGGCATGACCTATTTCGCGGGACAGGCAACACGCATAATGGCATGGCATTTTACTCCACCGTGAAAGGTGCATGATTTCACGGATATCAACCGCCAAGCGTATTGAATTCGGTAATCGGCAAGATTGCGCGGGCGATGGCGTTCTCCTTTCGTTTCCAATTTGCC
>JAKAZF010000246.1 GCA_021826605.1 Planctomycetota bacterium
ATTCCCGCTTGATGAATTGATCCGTTTCAACGGTTGGTCACGATCGGCCGGGCCTCTGGGCTGGCTTTATCTTGGCACACCCGGTGTTTATCAATTGCCCTCGCATCTGCGGGATGCGCAGCCCGGACAGACGGTCACTCCACGGGCCATACTTTATAACGATCCGCAAATTGCGATGAATTACCGTGGGATTCGCAGCCAATCTCAGGCATTACTCAACAGCAGTATGTGTACGGACAATTGGATTTATCCGGATATACGGTTTTACCGCAACCCGCGATTGGTGCCCATGACTGTTTTTAATAGCAACGGGAAAATACCCGCAAAAATTATATTTCAGCGTGTGTCGGAGGTTGAACTGCTCAAAGCGGTGATTAAATACTGGCACGCCCGATCCATCAAATCTGTGGTGGAAGACCTGATGCCTCTGGCAAAGAAGATGGATGTATGGCGGCGTGATCTCTGGCGGAGGGTACATCAAAATTTCAAGGCATGGAATACGTCGCCCGAAGTGCAGCTTGATGCCGCCCAATTGCGTCATTCCTACGCAGAGATCACCTATCAATTCATCAATTGGAGTGCAACACATGGCAAATTTTCGGCCACGGCCAGCCGCACTTTGCCAAGAATTAAATTGCAGGCTCAGCGCTTTTTGGCCCATCTGCACGATCAAGTGAAGGCCACGCAGGCCTGGGTGCTGTACCGCAGCGCTCAATTGTTTAGCCATCACACCAAAACGGCGGCTGCCAAGCGCCATCAATTGGCGGCCACACTCGACGCGCGATCGAAATATTTGCTTTATTCCAACCTGCAATATCTGCGCTATTGGAAATTAAAATACAAGAAAATATCGCCGAAGGACCCGCGGCACCTTTGGATTGCGATGATTAAGGCGGAGTACGCCAATGCCGAAGCCAGAAATCAACTGGCACTGGCGGGAATCACATATGCCAACATGCTTGCGACGGGCAACGGCAATAAACGGCAGCAGGCCTTGTCGGGCTATGAGGATGCCATTTTGACATCACATATCCACAAACTTGAGGTTGTTGTGCTTCAATATAAATTCCGTATATCGAACGACACGGGATTTGTGAACAAAAAACATATGGCGATGCTGAAGGAACGCGAGAAGCATACAAAAGCTGAAATCGCACGCCTGAAATATGAACTGCGGAGCATGCAAAAATCACAACCCAAGTAAATGTTCAGTTGTAACTGGTGCGGCAAATTTTCCGGGCACTCCGTAACCTGAGTTCGGGATAATAAATCACGTTTTTTATTGATATCCAGCGACTTTCCCGCAACTGTACGGTGAAGCGTAGAAAATGGAGCGCGTATTTTGAAGGCGGGAAGCAATGCCGAGGCGTTTTTGACGCGCGTCAACAAGGCACGCGGCTAAATGTGGCAGCGGGGAGAAACGGCTTGCCGCGTGGAGGAATTGCGACCTGCACGGCGAACTGCATGCGATGACCCCGTGCCCTGCACCTGAATTTGCAAACCCATTGCCATGACTAAATGGGCTTCAAAGACACCGGCAAATTGAGCGATGGTTTGATTGCGTCAGCTTTTTTCGCCGACTGAGCTGCGATCTTTTCAGCTTTGGCGATCATCGCAGGTTCCGTTGCTGTTTCAGCAATTGCAACATTGACGGCATAGCGATAGGCCGGCTCCAGCCATTTAATATTGGAACTCGAACTCGCGGCATCCATTTTCGCCTGAGAAAGCGATGTGGTCGCCGAGTCCATTTTCAGGATCACGCTTTTCCGAAGAGCGGCCAGATATCCCGGCTTGGGGGCAGAAATGGGTGAGGACTTGTCGATGAGCTTGTAAGTCATTTGGCAAAGCTGTGCCGCGGACTTCTGGAGCATCCTGGCCATCAGTTCCGTACGCAGCATTTGCGCTTCGGAAAGCGTAGATGCCGATTTGAAAATCTGCAAAAGGGCCGCTGGACTCTTGTTCTGCAACGCTTGAACCATGGGATCGGAGGCGTGCACTTTCGCGTTGATCAGCTTTAGCGCCGCCGAGTAGGCGGTGTTTTGGCTGTTAATTGCCATGTTGAAATCTTGCGAAGCGGCCTGGTATCCTGTCGTGGCCTTTCCTGCCTGCTTGGCCAATTCGGCAAGTGATGCTTTTATGGCCGAGGCCGAATGATTGACATCCATTTGCTTAGCCGATGCCCCGTAGATGATGGTATGAACCGCCGACTGAAGCAGTGTCAATTGGTCGGCAGCACGATGGGCTATCTTTTCTGCAATCTTGCGTTGTGCTGCCAATTCCGTTACTTGAGCTTTGGCATGCACAACCCGATTTTGGGCCAGCGAAAGGGCATACTGCATCCGTTCAATTCTTAGATTCGCCAGTTCTATCGGGATTGAAACCTTGGCGGCGGCATCCAGTAAGCGAGTGCCAGCTTTAAGCGTGGAGAGCGATTTTTCACCCGTTTGGATTCGGGATTGCATCTCAAGTCTGCCACCGTGAATCAGATCATTCTTCCGTTTGGCTACCAGCGCCGCCAGTGCTCTCTGCGCCTGGTGCAGACGCGAGGCCAGCGCAGCCGCCATCTGCTGCACCTTTTGCTCATGGTGCCTGGCCGCCCGTAGTGCGGACACATACTGGTGTCCGTAGGCACTACGCTGCGCCTTGAGGTAGTTTATCTTTTTGGCGTAACGTGTCAGATGCAGAGTGGAGTAATCCAAGGCATGCAACTGCCGGGTGATAAGAGACACTTCAGACTGCATGGCTTTCGCGTTCATGGCCGCCAATTGATCTTCGCAAAGGGCTCGCTGGGCGTACAACACTCGTTTATATTCCCACGAGGTTGCCGGGTTTCCAATTGCGTCGGTCAGAAGCGCAATGGCATGCCGAATGTCGCGCTTGCTGGAGGTAAATCCAGACCCATTTTTGGCCAGGTACGCTGCGGGGTTGCGCATGGCCGACTGTTCCCGCATCCGGAGCGCGGATAAGGTCAGCGGTTTATTGAATTGCCCCGGAAAATTAGCTGCCGGGCGATAGTCACCTGCGGTCGACACATAATGGGCTGCCTTCGATGAGGCGGATGCCGCCTTTTCGGCGGCGGCGTTGGTGGGCGAGTTAGAGCAACCCGATAGAAGCACAGAGATACTCACCGCACCGAGAGCTGAAAATCGGAGCCATTTACTTGGCAATGTGTCGGATGCAACATTCCAAAAGCTGTGATCTGAGAGAAGATGCCCACCACCGAGATTGCGCTTCACGGTATGTTTCACGTTTGCTCCAGCGAAAAAACCACATGCCACCGCCTGCAGCAGTATGTAATACCATCGGTATGGCTTGCAGTCAACGGTATTGACCGACACCTGCTCCGCTCATTATCGACCAGACATATCCGGTAACCGGTGCCAATTCGTACCGGTAAACTCACGGAACGAAAGCTGTGGCCGCCAACGGCGTAAATGGCAAGCTCGCCTACCACTTGACCCATTTGTGCGTGCGGACAATGCCCAAGTCAAAAAATTGCCCACCTGTCGTCTGATGCACATGGACCGCGATGACATTCCGGCCATGATGCAGCGTTGCCAAAGCCTTTTTGGAAATAGGAAGCGTCACGTAGGAGGTAGAATACCCACGGACGGAACCCGCAAAGACCCCATTGATATAAACCTGAATCCCCTGATCGTGATATGTTAAAAATGCCAAATGCGTGAAGTTACGGGTGTTTAACATAAAGTGCCGACGTAGCCAGATATTATCTGTAGTCCAACGGGTTCGGGGTGTAACACCTGGGTCTGGTGTGCCGAAACCGGCCGGCCCAACGCGCCAGTTAGAATCATTGTAATGCCGGGCGTACCACTTACCGGAGGGGTCTTGGATTGTGTAATGCCAATTGATCGGCATATGCCGGGCGGTGGGAACAACCACCCCTTTCACCGGGGATGGAGGAAGGGTAGCCCAATCGTTGCCGATATGCTGGGCTTGATGAGCCCATTTCATCCAAAGGGTGTGATTGGCCAGCATGGGGAAGAACGCCGCACCCACCACGGGCCGCGCATGCATACCACCCCAGGCGCGATTTGTACCGTATTGATCTGCAAGCGGAACTCGAGTGGGTGTTTTATCGAGGAATTTGTAGATACGGCTGATGATGGCATTAAATTCAGACCGGTGTGTGGCCATGGTCGCCGTCCAAATTGAAAAATCTGTTTTGGTCTGCGTGACGGTGCTGCGGTCCGGCAGGCCATAAGTGTGCAACTGCGTCATATAAAACTTCATCGCGCGACGGCGTACCGATTTGGGAAAAATGTGCAGTCTGAGCGCCTGATCCCACGCCATGTTGTAAAGCTGGCTCCATGTATTGGGCTGGTTAAAAGCCATCTTGTAGTGATTGCCATTTCGATCAATGTGCATCCACTTGACGGCCCAGCGGTGTGCCAGCGCACGATAACTTTGTGCCTCGGCGGTCAATCCTCTCATCTGACAGAGTTTGGCGTAGGCCCCCATGGCAATAATCGCTTTGACCGACAGGTTGGCGTTATGCGCCATAAACCCGAGAAAATCGTTGGTGCTTAGCTGCTTGCCCGGATCGAAACCGGATCTGCGCAGAAACGCTACCCAACTTTCAAGCAGATTCCAATATTTGGCCGCGAAGTGGGCATTGCCCTCCGCTTCGGCGATGGCGCAGCAGATAATAATAATATTGCCGCTTTCTTCCACCGGCATGTTTTCGCCACCTGTGGCGTAGTGCCCACGGGCAATGGGATAGGTGCCCAGATCATGCGGTGCCCACGCAAACCGCCATTTTGGGGTATCGGCCGATACCAGCACCGGTGCAATCGATGCCGCCTCCATCTGCGGATTAAAAAGCAGAAACAGCGGCGATGCCGGGAAAATTACGTCCACCGTGGCGATATCCCCATTGCTGGTTTCTTCCTTGGTGAAAACCATCGGCTGACCATTTCGATCCGCCGCCATACCCATCGCGGCCAACGCCTGTCGATAAGCGAGCGACGCAATCACGGCATACTTGCGGCCCCCCACCTTGATGGCATCATGTTGAACTTGGCTATCAAACAGGGCGGCCTGCCGACGAAGCGACTGGCGATTTTTCCACGCTTTTTCAAACATCTGCGCCGGCGTAACACCCCCCTTGCGCCAGTACGGCCGGAGATACTCACCAAAATAATTAATGGCCCACACTTCGTCGTAGGCCACCATCACTTGACGGCTCACGGGCGTGGCGGATACTGCGCCGAGATTGAACGCAAATGCTTCAACGGGACGGCCGTTATTGACCGACTGAGGGCCGTGCGATGACTGTGACGCCCCCAGCGTGCCGCTGGCCTTAAACTGCTTCA
>JAKAZF010000247.1 GCA_021826605.1 Planctomycetota bacterium
ATTCCGGTTCCGCCCGTTCGAGCGTATGCGTGACGGCATCGATGATCTTGCCAATTGGCTCCAGCAGAGCTTCGCGTATTTCTTCACTGGTGATAATACATTTGCGGGGCAGGCCGCTGATCATATCACGTCCGCGAACCTCCATGGTGGTTTCCGGCCCCACAGCGCTGGCCGACCCAAGCTCAATTTTGATGCGTTCAGAAAACTGTTCGCCAATCATGAGGTTGTAGGTTTTTTTCATGTGATTGACGATGGCTTCATCAAAATTATCGCCCGCTGTACGGATGGATTCGGAGACGGCCATATCGCCAAGGCTGATGATTGCAACTTCCGTGGTGCCCCCGCCAATATCCACAATCATGCTGGCGGTTGGTTCACGGATGGGCAGGCCTGCACCAATGGCGGAAGCCATGGGTTCACTGACCAGATAAACGCGGCGGGCCTCGGCCTGCAATGCGGAATGAAATACGGCCTGCTTTTCAACGGCGGTAATACCTGAAGGTATGGCGATCACAACGCGCGGACGCACAAAGCGGCGTCGGCCATGAACGCGGCGGATAAAATAAGTCAGCATGGCTTCGGTGATTTCAAAATCACTGATGACGCCATCTTTCAGCGGGCGCACGGCGGTAATATTTCCCGGGGTTTTCCCGAGCATCTCTTTGGCAACCAGCCCCACCGCGTTGCCGTTGTGCAAGACGATGTTGGTGCCTTTTTTTACCGCAACTACCGAAGGCTCGTTAAGGACAATACCCTGTCCACGCACACATACCAGCGTGTTGCATGTACCGAGGTCTATGCCCATATCGAGGGAAAACCAACCCAACATTGAATCAAAAAACACGCCAAAGCGCTCCGCGACAGAACCCTGAACTTACCGGTGATGGCGAACGCGGCATCCCCGTGTGTTGCCGAACACGGCTATCCCCGCCCCCTACCGGCCTGATCACAGGATACCACATTATCGGAGTTACGGGTATGGGCCGAGAATGGTGATCCGGATTTATCACACGCTGTCTGCGTCGGCACCGGACTGATTCCAAACTGACTTAAGTGAGCTTCCGGCATACCGACACCTTACATGGCGGTAAAAAATTAGAAACCGATCATGGTCTTATATTCAATGGCAATGTAAATCAAGGAACCTAAGGTTGCGAGAAAAGCAATAATGGCCAATGCGGAATATATATTGGGCTGCGGCCGAACAGTTATTCGGGTGGGCGGGTTTACACGTGACATGACAACTCCCGGCAAATCACAAAATTCAACTCTCAAGAGCATGGCTTCAGACCTATTTGAAGGAAGCACCTGCCCGTGGTAACCGCAGCTTTTTACGAGCCAGCGGGATAACAGCTAAAGGCCTCAAGCGCCTTTGGCCCTTTATAAGCGAACCTCAGATCCCTGGTCCGCTCATGACCATTTCGTTCGGCGTAATGGTGGTACCGGGAGCCTGCAGTGAAACAACGCCCACGGATTCCGTAGCATCAGCTTTTTGCACCACGACATCACCGATATACCGGCCATTGGAATAAATGGTCAGGCGGGTGCCTTTGGCCACCCCGTCCCTTGTGCCAAGCGAGGCACTGACATACGTATGGCCGTTGTAACTGGCAACCTTCATGACCGTACCATTCACTTGTACGGACGTGGGAACGCCGGCCACTGCATTGGATAGCGCGCCGGATGTCGGGCTGGAGGATCGGGCGGCAACTTCCATCTTGGACATCTGCCGATGCAGCGAAGCCACACTTTCCTGGAGAACCTGTATGGTCTGCCGGGCGACATTGCGTTCATTGGTCAATTCCGTAATGCGGCGACCGAGTTCAGCATTCTGATTCACATAAGTCAGGAGTTTCGGACGCATGGTATTGAGAATTGAATTCTGCCCGGCCACCTGCTTATTCAAAGAGCTGACCGTGCTGGTCAAATCTGTGATGCTGGTCTGCAACTGGCTTTTGGCCACCCGCAGCTGCGCGATGGTTGTCTGGTCATCGGCGAGCTTGGACTGCACATCCAGAATGGTGTTGTTCAAACGGCCGGCTTTTTCCGCCCCGGCCTGAAGCGCGGCGGTTAGCTGGGTTTGCAAGTTGGTGTTAGCCTGCTGCAACTGACTGGTCATCGCCTGAGCTACAATCTGCGCTTTTTGCGATGTCGCCACCTGACCGCGATAATTCTGCTGCTTATCAGCAAACAGAATGACCAGAACCGACAGCACCAGTGCCAGGACAAGCTGCAAGAGCACAAACGTTTTTGTTAGAGTATTCAAGAGGGCCTCCTGTGGGTAAACAAATCCAAATCAGACCACGTCAACTTCATGCCAAAGCAAAGATTTTACTCTGACTATCTCCCGCCGCAATTCCAGAAGTTTAATAGCCGGCGGCAACCTGTCAAGGAAAAAAGGAATATTCCGATGTTTTCAGGCATTATTTTTTTGCTCACAGAGTCCCCGCACATCGGAAAACCGGCGACTCCAACATTCATTTCCCCGTTTAACCATGCGGCTTACACGCTCCCAAACCTCTCGGTTCTGTGCCGTCAACCCTGCCGGAGCGCTTGGACCCAAATAAAAGCAGGATTTGTTCAACGACCAAAAAAATCGACGCTTCGGGCGATGGCGGACCGCAATTCGCTGCGCGGAATGATGCGATCGATAAACCCCTTGGCCAGGAGAAACTCGGCTCGTTGGAATCCTTCGGGCAATTCCATGCGAATGGTATTGGCGATCGTGCGCGGGCCGGCAAAGCCGATCATCGCTTTGGGTTCTGAAAAAATCAGATCGCCCAGCATCGCAAAGCTCGCGGTAACTCCACCGGTGGTGGGGTCGGCCAGGACACTGACAAATAAGCCGCCATGGCGGTGGTGCCGGGCTAGAGCCGCCGATGTTTTGGCCATCTGCATAAGACTGATGGTGCTTTCCTGCATGCGCGCCCCGCCCGAACAGGATATGATGACCACGGGCAGATGTTCCGCAGTAGCGCGTTCCACTGCGCGGGTAATTTTTTCACCTACGACCGCGCCCATGGAGCCAGCTAAAAATGTAAAATCCATCGCCGCAGCAATAATGGGACGGCCTTTAACAAACGCCCGTCCGGTCAGCACGGCATCTTTGGAGCCGGTAAGTTTCTGGGCTTCAAGCAATTGCTGCCGATACGCTTTTTTAGCGGAGAAACCCAATTGATCGGTGGGGGCGAGTTGCGCATCCATTTCCTCAAAGGAGCCATGATCAGCAAGCATGGCAATGCGCTGGCGTGCTGATACACGGAAGTGATGCTTGCAGCCGGGGCAGGAATGGAAGTTTTCTTCCATTTCCTTCCGATAAATCATTTGATTGCATCCGGGGCACGCCAGCCACAGCCCCTCAGGCACATTAGCGTGCTTGCGGGCGGGGGCGAAATTTACTGAAGCATTTACGTGTGTTGATGTCTGTTGCAACATTGTCACCTGTGTCATGTTGTTTTCCTTTTGCCATCCGTTGCCGTTCACGCATTGCCCATCCTTGCAGTATGTCACTGCCGACAATGCCCGATAACCACGTACCCCGCCTTGGTGGTATTCATTAATCAGCTATCATAAGACCCGGCCCGCCTCAAGGCAACGTTTTTTTTCCTTTCAGAAAGCCTGATGATGATAAATCCATCTTATATTTCACTTTTTTAACGGTTCCTGTGTTCCAAAGCCACAAAATGCCACAATATTACCTTTTTACGAATTTGAAAATATTTTTATCGGACGTTTCAGCACGGTTTTTTTGTGGAGACATGGCACCTGCTTTCCCGTAAATGGGAAAGTAACGTTATTGTTATGGCTATGGTAAAAACCATCGCATCACGGTTTCGCCTTGGGGTCTTCAGCATCCTGCTGGCGTTGGTATGGATGCTGGTGTGCTTCGCAACGGCTGTGGCGCTGCTTTACACGGGATGGGAAAACAGCGAGATTGCCAAGACGACCCTGCGATCGCACCTGCTGGCCCAATCATTGCTCTCACGCCCTGCCCCATCAAAAAATCATTTCAGCGGTTATACGCTTTGGGCCAAACAGACACTTCCCCTGATACTTGAGCATCAGAGTTCCTATAAAAACGTTGCGTACGTTCTGATATGGAAAAGCGATGGAACCGTTGTGTTTCTCGCGCCTCAACGTCATAAGGCTTGGTCACTTGAAACCTCCTTTCTTGGCCACACGCTTGATCCCACACATTGGCCCACGCCTGCTGGTCAAGGCCTGACGGTACGAACCATCCGCAGAGCGCCCTGGAGAACTGACCAACGCACATATATAGATACACAAATTCCTCTGAATTGGCCCGGCACGCGGGCGATTCTCAGCGTGGGTTATGCGTCGGCCAGCTTTCAGACCGGATTTTTCCGCGATCTCCAACACATTATCGTACTGCTGGCGCTGGGAGTTGTTTTAGCAGGCCTGATCCTGGGAGTTTCGGCAATATGGATCACGCGGCGTCTGGAAAAAAGCCGCGCCCATTACGCCCGAACCCTTCTGGCACGCACCAGTTTGCTAAGTGAACGCGGCATGTTGGCATCGGTCCTGGCGCATGAAGTGCGATCACCGCTGACCGCCCTGCGATTTAATCTGCATTTCATGCGAAGCCTGCTGGACGAGGCCAATCATGATCCGACACGCTACGCTGAACTTCTGCATTCCTGCGAACGCGAGGTGCGACGACTGGATTTGATGCTGGATGATTTTCTTACCCGCACGCAAATTGTCGGCGACGCACGGGCCAGCTCCTTGAATGCTGTGGTGACTGAAGCCCTGGATTTTCTCCGGCCGGCCCTGACCCATCAGGATATTCGTATTATCACTCACCTGGATCCAGCTGATCCGCATGTGTCCATCAGTTCCGATGAATTGCGCCAGGTGCTGTTGAATTTGTGCACCAACGCCCAGGAAGCCATGCTGCGGTCAGGAACGCTGGTTGTATCAACGGTTGCTGAACCGGACGATGCAATTCTTCTGGTGCGTGACAGCGGCACGGGCATGCCCCCGGACGTGCAGCAACGCTTATTTGATCCGTTTTTCACAACCAAACCGCGCGGCAGCGGACTGGGGCTGACGCTGGTGCGGCGGGTGGTTACCGGTGCGGGCGGCGGGGTATTTTTTGAAAGTGAACCGCAACGCGGAACCACGTTTCGCATTGTGCTGCCCCGTGCACTTCCCGCCGCGGTTGCCGGCCGGCGCACTTATGATGATTTTAAGGATATGACGTCGTTGCGCTCCACGCTGGGTATACCAGTGGTACAATCTCCGCAGTCAGAAAAGGGATCACAGGA
>JAKAZF010000248.1 GCA_021826605.1 Planctomycetota bacterium
GGGATAAGCGCAGCCGCAAGCACGCCGCCGTCGCCGATGAGCAGTGCTTCAAGTATACACCTGAAATTGCCACCGATTTCCGTTTCCGGTAAACCGCACGAGCTTCCCTCCGCCACATCGCAATGGACTATCACGCTGCGTCGAGGCGCGCGATGGTTTGACTTGAGCCTGCGTACGCGCATTGCCAATGCAGACCGCCCCGGTCTGGTGCGTTTGCGGTTCGGGTGCAATCAGTGGTTCTTCAATGCGCTTTATCAGCGCGGAAATATGCAGCGTGTGGAGGCACTGGCCCGGATTTTCTGTTCGCATGACCCGCTGCATGTGTTTTACACGATGGATTGCGAAAATGGATCGATCTCCATCGTGCCGCAGAATGCCAAGGCCGTGATGGAAAACAATCTGTTTTCCGGAACGGTATCGCAATGGGGCTCTTCCGAATGCGGCCTGGATCAGGTTTTGTGCGGTGCATCGAACGTGATGGATAAATGGGTCGCACCAGGCGATATGCGTCCGGTTGCCCGCGCTAATCCCGAAGGCCATTCCATGGTTACATCCTGGCGGGTGTATGCGTCGGATCAGGCATTTCCGATTCATGCATTGCCGGCGGAAACGAAGATGGAATACAACGATCTGGCCTCGCTTTATACCACTATCTACGGCAGTTCCGCCGGTGTGCTGGGGAGTTATAACATTCCCGGATCTGCCTATCCGAATCTTGCCACGCCGCAGCGTCCATACGGTGTTGGAAACAGCTTTTTTGATCCTGACGCATGGGAAACCGTTTCAACGCTGAGTTATTCGGGTGATCCGGTGCTGGCACGACTGGCGCGACAGGTCCTGGAGCGCAGCGGAAAATATATGAGTCCGGCGGGGCAGATTCCTCACAATTTTAACGCCACAGTGCCGACGGATGTCGCCATTTCCGGTGCCACACAATCCGGCCCCAATGTTTTCTGGACCCTGGCCTGTATCGATTATGCTCTCGGTACCGGTGATGAGCATTGGCTGAAACGCCACTATCCCCTGATCAAAAAAGCCGTGGAATGGCTTTTGCAACGTTACGATCCCAGGATGCAACTCGTGAAGTTTACCGGCTCGCTGTTTATCGACGTGTTTATCCGCTACGGTTACACGCTGGATACGAACATGGCAACCGTTGGACTTCTGGCGCTGCTGGCCCCGATATCCGAATTCTGCGGCGATGCGGCCGCAGCCCAGCGCTATCGGGAACTTCATAAGGCCATCGGCGAAGGGATCCGGAAGCAACTCTGGAATGGCACCGATCATTTTGTCACCCAGCGCAACACAGATGGCACCGTTCGCGACTTTGTGGATTATGACGGCAATTTTGGCGCATTGGCCTTTGGCGTCGTGGACAATGCGCAATGGCGGGCCAATATGTTCCACCGGCTCGATGGCGGTCCGCACACACATCCCGGCGGGCGTGGCACCTGGGTTTCCGAAAAATACTACGGCACGAAGGATTGTTATCATGGCAATACCGGAGATTCAGCCACCGCAATGGGCCGGATATGGTGGCTGGATATGAAAGCGCGTCATCGGTATCCCAATGCCGCCAACCTGAATATGTTCAATCGAACCTACGAAAATATCCGCGGTGATCTGCTGGCCAACACCTGGTTGACGGAGCGCTACAATGTGCGCGGCCAGCGGATTCGAACGCCTTATTATCACGAATATCCGGAGATTGTCTGCATGGTCATGCGTACCATGCGCTATGGCATTGACGTACAGATTGATCGCGTGGTGATCCGCCCCATCGAGCCTCGCGCATTGGATTTTCGAGTGGGACACCTGCGCGTAACCTATGGCCCCGACCGCGTTGAGGTGCGCGTTCCGGGTCAGCGGAAAATCCGATACCAGATATTTCATTTAACACCCAATGCCGGTTATCGGGTATCCGGCGGCATATCCGTTAAAGCCGATGCCCTCGGGCGGATTGAATTTTCGGGCAATGCCGGGGTGCTCTATACCGTTGAGAAAATCTCCTGAAAATCTGCTCGCCGCGGCATGGCCAGCCGGCGCTGCGTTGCGGATTCCGGAAAAAAAGCCGCGATGGATTGAACGGCCAGAGCCAATGAAAATCAAAAATCTGCGGCGCGGGATTCAGAGACCATTTTCGTTTATCATGTCCGTGATATGGCAGGACCTTCACCCCAAACTGGATTGCGTTCTCTAATCGCGATGATCTGTGCCGGTATGGCGCTGGCGGCTATGAGCCTTCTCACTGCGGGCTGTTCGAGTTCATTTGATGCGGCGGACCGACCCGGTCTGGTCAGGCCGATCAGTGGCCGGATTCGCGTTATTCAAGTTGAGCCATGGATGAACAGTGCCATTGTGAGCTTTGAAGGGCGCAGGCATACCGCCTGGTGGGATAATTATTCAGCTTTTTACGCAAATGGCCATCTCATGCATCAATTGCCCGATGTGGCGGGGGGGCGCTACCACTTTGACGGATTGCTGACGGATCAGGATATTTATCTGGGGCAGGTGTGGGAAGGATCGGCCGCTCCGCAGTTTAATGGTGTGCCCGGCCATGTGGTGCAGTACGGAGTAAGCAAACAGCATTTGCCCGAGCAGACGGTCATGACGGTCACGCCGGTTGGCGGCGGCCTGAAACTGCCGAAAGCCAAGCCCCTTTATCACGTTCCCAACAAACAGCGCAAAATTCCACTTCCGACCCAACTTGGACAATAGCTAAGCCACGGCGGGGAAACGGGTGCGTACCGCGGCTCTTCACACAGTATGCACCGCGTAACAGGTGCGATATAATAGGTGCTTATTCGGTATGGAACAGCCAATGGCTGGGTCGCCATAGCGGTGTTCGTGTGCGTAATGGCCTGTGTGATATCACCATTCTGGTTCTGATGGCGTTGGAGCGATGACGGCGATGAATATGTGGGTTCCCCACACCATAGGCAACGCTCTGCTGTTCAGTGCGGCCGCGTTGTTTGTGCTGGGTATGATATTCTGGCTGGAATTTGTGCGCATGGCCCGGCCCGTGCTGACGGTATTCATGGCGGCTGCGGGGGCGGTTTGCGGGTATTTTCTGCCGCTGTTCTGGCATACCCAACTGGCTGATCTTACGCTGATGATCATGGGAATGGTCGTGGGGATTATTCTTGGAGCGGTGCTGTTTCGATTAACACAGGCGTTGCTTTTTGCCGCTCTGACCGCTTTGCTGTGCGGCGGCCTGCTGGCGTGGCATCACGGAGCGTTTACGCCGGCAAAACATACGCCTCAAACCCAGCCATCGCCATCACGGATTCACGCCGCCGCCGAAAAGCCCGTCGCGGCATCGTCGCAGCCCGCAACAAGCCGCCCGAACATCGAATTGCGCCAGCGCGTGGCGCAGCGTGTTCAGCAGCAATACCAGGCCATTGCCGCCGATGTGCAGCGCCTGAATAAATCTGAAAAAGCTCAGGTTATGTCCGCGGCGGCAGGGGGGCTGCTGGTGGTGATTCTACTGGGACTGCTTTTTCCACGCCTGATAAGCTTAATTGGCGGAGCCTGGTTGGGAGCCGCGATGATCCTCTGGTCGGTGGCGGTATTTACCCGCCGCTTTGATCCGGGAGTGATAAAACATATCGTGCGCGGTGTGCGGCCACTGTGGGTGTATGCCGGTTTGGGATTTCTGGGCATGGCCATTCAAGGCAGGCATGTGCTGCATGCCCGTAAGAAAAAGAAAAAGGAAGCCAAGGCCGCGGAAGACGAAAAGAAAGAAAAGAAAAAATAGTTGCACTCAATAGTCAACTGGTACGGCAGATACAGAAAGTTCCATGCCGGCTTATCGCCCGTATAAGAGTCTGTTTGAAAAGTCCGATGCAGGTTGCTTGGCTTGGCAAATCGATGGATGCAAGGACGCAGATCCGAAGCATATTCCGCAATATGTTGAAAATCGAGGACGCCGCAGACGGCCGTTTGCCGCCCCAAGGCGCTGCCGGCGGAGTGTCCGAACTGGCTCCAAGATTCTTCGAATTATTTATTCTGCAACGGCGGGTCATTCCGGCATGTGGGTTGGCAAAATATCTGCCAGCGCATCGCAATCAAGTTCTTGCCTGGCCCCCGCGATGCCCCCAATTCTGTTACTCCGCGATTCGCTGCCATGCCGGACCGGACTGATGGCCTCATCGGGGCGAATGCCATTGTGATTAATCCGAATCGCGCATCGGCAATCTTCTCGCGCACGGCTGTTAAATATCAGCCCGTCCGGCTTGTTGCGCCAGAAGTGTTACGCACGCAAGCAATTCATTGCCGTGGTTTGACCGGGCCCAGCGGCAGAATGGATTTCCCGTGCAACTCGTTAAGCACCTGGGCCAGGCCGGTATACATTGCGGAAAGGCCGCAGAAAATTCCTTCATAACCCGCTGCCAAATGGATGTCCGCATTTCCAGTTATTTCCGCCAGCGCCAGAAGCGCAAAGAGAATCACCAGCGTGCCAAAAACCACCTGCAACGCCCGACTGAGTTTCAGCGTGCCAATAAACATAATCAGGGTGAATAGTCCCCACAACGACAGATACACTGCCATGGCCGTGGCGTTCGGGCCGGCAACTTTCGGAAAAATCCCCGGCATCAGCACCAATGCCACCAGCGACAGCCAGAACATGCCGTAGGAAATAAATGCCGTCATCCCGAACGTATTATTCTTTTTCCACTCCAGTGTGCCGGCAATTACCTGTGCCAGGCCGCCGTAGAAAATTCCCATCGCCAGTACCATGCTGCTGAGTTCATACAGGCCGGCATTGGCGAAATTCAGCAGCACGGTGGTCATACCGAAGGCCAGCAGACCCAATGGGGCCGGGTTCGCACTGGTGTCACGGATTTCCAGAGTTGCTTTTTCATCTACAGGCATACGGTCGTTCCTTCTTTCTTCCACGAAAATATTTACAACATCACTTTTTGGGGTATTACGTCTGAATTCCTGGTCCGCGAGTGCGACCAGGTTTTACGAACGCTCATAATGCTTGTGCGAGACATAAAAGTCAAACGATCATGACAACAATGCCGCCGCAGGGCCTGTGACCGCATGAGCAATATGCAGTGCATTGGACGTCAACACACTGAGAAAACGAACAACGAGTCCCGGCTCGCCGGGAAGCAACGGGCAACGTATTCCGGCGCTACGGCGAACAACGGGCAAACTGATTTTTGGGTACGGCGGGTATATGCGATGCCGAGCTGGATTGGCGTATGGATTTGGCTGATGGTGCCGGTAACGGCAGCGTTAGCAAGCCAAGGATCAGGGCCATGAGGACCTT
>JAKAZF010000249.1 GCA_021826605.1 Planctomycetota bacterium
CCGCAGGGCCGCCAATACCGCCGGGGGAGGCTGTTTCCTGCCGATAAACGGATCTCCCGGCGTGGCCATCAGGAGCCAAAATGTGACGGTGTATACGAGCCAGACAACGAGCACGGATTGCAGCAGTCGTGAGAGAATAAATTTTTTCATCGCGGGACCCCCGCCGGTGATGGTGCCGGGTGATGGATCCAACGAATATATTTTAACAGCGTTATCATGCGGACATTGGTGGATATGCCGCTGATGCGATGAGGATTGTACATCAGCCCGTCACTGTACTGAAACAACGGAATCGACGGCATCCATCGCGTAACCAGTAATTTTTCCGCCTGATGCAACAAAGCGAATCGCCGCGCCAAACGGGACTGATAAGACGCGGCATGCAACAAGGCGTTGAGTCGCGGATTGGAAAAACCGGTTAAATTATTTGGATTACCCGTGCGGTACAAATCGAGCCAGGTGGTGGGATCCATGTAATCGCCGTACCAGCCGGCGCGGGCAATGTCATAATTGCCGTGAACAACATCTTGATTAAAGATTTTACTTTCCTCTTCATGTATGCTGATGCGCACGCCCAGATTTTTCCGCCACATTTCCGCAATCGCCTGCGCGATCCGAATATTAATCGCCGCTGAACTATTCGTGAGAAACTTGAAGACCGGCAAGCCTTTGCCGCCGGGATAACCCGCTTTTATCAACAATTTTCTGGCTGCCGCAATATTCATCGGTAAACCCTGCGGACTGCTGTAACCCGGAATGCTGCGCGGCGGCACCAGCACTTCCAGCGCTCGGTCCGGAAGACGCAGAATATCTTTAACAATCGCCTGCTTATCAATGGCCATATCCAATGCCCGGCGGATCAGCGGATTATTCAGAGGTTTATGCCGGCAATTAATATTGTAATAATATGATCCGAACACCGGGCGATAATGCACATCATCTCGAATATGTTCCTTTTGCTGCCGCAGCAAAGCGGGGGCAAAACGCGTTGGCACAAATGAAAGCACATCCACCGCACCGCTTTGATAGGCCAGAAATGCCGATTGGGTATCGGGAAAATTCCGGATATACAGAGCTGTACACTTAACCGCTTGCCGATCCCAGTAATAGTGGTTCGGACGTAATTCCAGATATTGATGAAACTTCCATGCCGCCAGCCGATAGGGTCCATCTGATACCAGATACGGCGGGCGAGTCCAGCGCGGATTGTATTGCACCGGGCCAGCGCCATGGACAGAGGAACGGAAGCGGGCCATCGCCGCGGGATTCAGCGGGAAAAACGGGGGAAAGGCCATTAATGATAGAAAATAATTGCACGGGTGCGCCAGGGTTACGACCAGTTTGTACGGGCCGGATGCTTTTATGCCGACGCTGGAAAACGGGAGATGCTTTACTCCAGGAGCGGCCTGTGAATTAAAATAGGCTCGTGCACCGGCAATATGAAACAGCATGGTAACATAACCCGCAGCCGTGGACGGCTGTAGTATTCGTTTCCAGGCAAACATGAAATCAGCGGTGGTAACCGGCTGACCATTGGACCAGCGGGCATTATGGCGGAGATAAAATACGTAAGTAAGGCCGTTGCGCGAAATCTTCCACGATTTGGCCACACCGGGAATCGGCTGGAGCGTTTGCGGGTTGTATTGCGCCAGGCCTTCCCATAATCCCATAGCCACGCGAATATCCTGCATCCAGGTCATTTTGTCCGGATCCAGCGTGTGAATCTGTCCCGCTTCACAAAAGTTTATGGCATTGGGTCCCTGTTGATGAGGCGTGGAAATGTAGAAACATATTAATCCGACGATACACAATACAAGCGATGGAATCAGCAGCGTTTGCCTCATGGTGAATAACGATACACCGTTGCCGGGATTGCGGCAATTTAGATTTCTCCATTATCACGTTTTATGGCCGCCTGAATCCGCCCCATCGCTGGATACAATCTTGAGAAGCTTGTATTATGCTGACGCGAATATGGTGAAGCGTTGCTGAATTGCGGATGCCTGAACAGCACAATGATCATTCAGGTCGCCACCTCAGCAAGAACAACGGCTTTATACCAGCAGTTACAGGAGCAACGGATGAAGTATGCGATTTTCAAGCGGGCGGCAACGGCAGTTACCGCGTTGGCGGCATTAAGTATCGGCGGAATGGGGATGGCCCGGGCCGCCGATGCCGGAGAATACATTCGCACCGGACTTACGCCGGCGCAGGTGGAATCACAGGCCGACGCCCTGCTTGCCAAGCTGACACTGAAGGAAAAAATTCATCTGCTGGCCGGCAATGGCAGCATGTGCACACGGCCGATTCGCAAATTAGGCATTCCCCGCCTGAATATGAGTGACGCATCCCAAGGGGTTCGGGTTTATGGCCCATCTACGGCCTATCCCGCATCCGTTTGTTTAGCGGCAACATGGGACCCCAAGCTGGCGCGACGTGTGGGCCGGTCGTTAGGGTCAGACGCTTTAGCCCGAGGCGTTAATATTATTCTCGGTCCGGGCATTAATCTGATGCGCGAGCCACAGGATGGGCGTAATTTTGAATTTGTGGGCGAAGACCCTTATTTAGCCTCACAACTAATTGTTCCTTGGATTCGCGGAATGCAATCAATCGGCGTAGCGGCATGCGCCAAGCATTTCGCCGCCAATGAGCAGGAAACCAACCGTATGTCCATCGATTGCGTTGTCAGCCGGCGGGCTTTGGAGGAGATTTATCTTCCTCCCTTCCGCGCCGCCGTGCGACAAGGACATGTCTGGACGATCATGGCCGCCTACAACCAATTAAACGGTTATCATTGCACGGCGAGTCGTTATCTGTTGACGGATATACTGAGGCATAAATGGGGATTTAAGGGCCTGTTAATGTCGGATTGGGGTGCCACTCATGCCACGCGTGGCCCCATGGCGGCCGGCTTAGATCTGGAAATGCCGAACAACCAGTATTACAACTATCAGACCATTAAGCCGCTGGTAAAATCCAAACAGATCACCGTACATGAAATCAATACACATGTGCGCCGATTGCTGCGGATGATGATCGCCATGGGCTTTACCAAAAGACGTGTCGAGGATCAGCAGATTCCATTGAATAATCCCAAAAGCGCAGCGACAGCTTTTCAGGAGGCGGCGGAAGGAACCGTTCTGCTGAAAAACAAGGGAGGAATTCTGCCCTTGCACCGATCACGTATTCATACCATTGCGGTCATCGGCCCGATGGCCACACCGGCGATTTGGACCGGTGGCGGCAGCGGTTATGCCCCGTCAATTATTAACCCCGTGAGCATGTTATCAGCAATACGCGCTGCGACCGCCGGATCGGCGGTTAACGTGATCCATATTCCCTTTAACAAAAAACTCTCCCGCTTCTGGGGCTTGGGCGAGTATCAAACGGCGCAGGGCAAACCGGGCCTGACCGCTGAATACTATGCCAACAAGCGTCTGGCAGGCACGCCGGTTATGACACGCATTGATCAGCGCATAGCCTTTAATTGGGGGCAGTATTATCCGGTGGAAACGCGTAACCGGCATTTCTCGGTCCGCTGGACAGGCACCATTACACCAAAAACGACCGGCACATATCTTTTTGATGTGGCAGCGGCCGATCCCTGCCGGGTCTATCTCAATGGCCGACGCATCATTAAAATCGGCCGCTGGCAAAATGCCCTGATCAAGAAGCTCAAAGGCGTATCGCTGACGGCCGGGAAAACGTATCGCCTGCGTGTGGAATACTTTGGTTCCCACTGGAATGCGGAAATGCAGTTCGGCTATGTGCCGGAAGGCGATAACCTGCTGACAGCGGCGCAGAAGAAGATCATCAAGCATGCGGATGTGGTCATTGCCTGCATGGGTTACGGCCCGAATCAGGAACATGAAGGCGCGGATCACACCTATCACCTCTGGGCACCACAGGATCAATACCTGCGGGAGGCTGCCGGGATTAATCCGCATACGATTGTGGTTCTTAATGCCGGATCGGATGTCGGAATGGCTCCCTGGATTCACCGGGTTGCAGGCCTTGTGGATGCCTGGTACCCGGGCGAAAACGGCAATACCGCGGTGGCTGATATTCTTTTCGGGAAAATTGATCCAAGCGGCCGCCTTCCGGACAGCTTTGCCAAACACTGGCGGGATGATGCCGCCTATGGCCACTTTCCAGGCCATGATGGCCAGGTGCTTTTTAATGAAGGAATTTATGTTGGCTACCGCTGGTTTGATAAACGCCACATTCAACCGCGGTTCTGCTTCGGCGACGGATTATCGTATACCACGTTTTCATTCGGAGCCTTAACGGTAACGTCCAAGGGGTCCGGCAAGGATCGGATTATCGATGTTTCCGTTCCAGTTACGAACACCGGCAAGATGGCCGGCGCGGAAGTAGCCCAACTTTATGTACGCCCCATGGAAGACCGGGCGAATCGCTGTGTACAGACGTTGCGAGCCTTCGACCGTTTGAATCTCAAACCGGGCCAGACGGAAACGGCGCATCTGCAACTGCACTGGAAAGACTTCGCTTATTTTGATTCCGGGCGCAATAGCTGGCGCGTTCCCGCGGGGAAATATCAGTTGGCAGTTGGTTCGTCCAGCCGTGACACCCCCGCTACAGCCACTGTGAGTATCCGGGAGTAAACAGGGTGCTTCTGACCATCACGATCCAGCATTTTGCGGCCCACTATGCGGCAATGCTTCAATCGTGGTCGGAGCTTTTCTGGATTTGGGATATCGCGCTGATCTGCATCGGGCTGGTATTCCTGTGTTCGGCTCGGCGCAGTTATCGTGCATTCATTATGGCCAACTGCGCCGCGTTGGGCTGGTACCTGGCCATGTTTCTGGCACATTGGTCCTGGATTGCCGGAGCCACGGCGGCACTGATTGGTACAGTACTCGGTGTGCTGCTGGTGCCCATGTTGCGCCTTGCGTTATTTGTTCTCGGTGCCATCGCAGGCGGGGCCGCGGGGGTGGCACTTTGGCACGTTTTTAAGCAGCCTCCTGATTATCGCTGGGTGCCGGCCATTCTTGGTGTAATTGTTCTCGGCGTCGCAGGGTTGTATATATTTGAAGCCTGTGCGGTGATTATCTGCACGCTGGAAGGCGCTGTAATGATCGTCATCGGCAGCACCGGCATGATTATGCGCTATGGCACCGCGAATTTACGGGACCAATTCATAGCTCATGTGGCCAAGCAGCCAGTAAATCTTATGGCCATTATCATTGGTTTATGCTGCCTGGGAATTCTCGTACAATTGGCGTGGGCCGCGCATGATAAAGAAAAAGAGA
>JAKAZF010000250.1 GCA_021826605.1 Planctomycetota bacterium
CGGCTCATGCCGGTCTTCGTATGTGACAAGTAAATAAGTATTGTGTATGGCGCAGGCCCACCGCTTCCCGGGCACAACTTGGAGGTCTGTGCTGGTGTGATCTGCACCATACGCGATCACTTAAACTCGTTTCCTCCTCCGCCAGGCCGTGTGGACCTACCCTCCTCCACACGGCTTTTTTATTGCGCCGAAAACTATACGCCTGCGCATCGAGCGTGTATTATTGACGGGTCTGGTGAGCGTTTAGGAGTAATCGTCATGACCCAAGCCCCCAATAGCCCAATTGCCGCAACAACCGGCGGCCTGCGCGACATCGTTGCGTTAAGCTCTTCAATCTGCTCAATTGAAAACGGCATCTTAACCTATCGCGGTATCACCATCGATGAACTGGCTGAAAATTCCACGTTCGAAGAAGTGGTTTTTCTGTTATGGAACGGACGCCTGCCCACACGTGCGGAACTTGACGATTTGCGGCAATCCATTGCCGAACAGGCTCAATTGCCGGAAGGGCTCCTGGCCATGATGAAATCGTTCCCGCGACGCACCACCCCAATGGAAGCCCTGAGGACCGCAGCCAGTGCCATGGCGATGTTTGATGCGGAATCAGAGGATATGTCCGTGGCCGCCAATCAGCGAAAATCGGTTCGCATTCTCGGGCAGATGGCCAGTGTAGTGGCGGCCTATGACCGTATCCGCAATGATCGTGAACCGCTGGTACCCCGAAGAGATTTAAATCTGGCGGCCAACTTTTTATACATGCTCACCGGGCGCTCACCCGAACCTCTGGCCACACGAGCGCTGGACAAAGCCTACATCCTTCATGCGGATCATGAATTAAATGCCAGTACCTTTGCTGCTCGCGTGGCGGCTGGAACCCTGACTGATATGCATTCGGCTCTGGTCGCCGCGATTTGTGCGCTGAAAGGGCCGCTGCATGGCGGCGCCAATGAGCAGGTCATGCGGATGCTCAATGAAATCGGCAATCCCGACACCGTGGATGCCTATATCCGCTCCAAGCTGGATAACCATGAAAAAATCATGGGCTTTGGCCATGCTGTTTACAAAAATGGCGATCCGCGGGCGCGACACTTAAAGGAAATGTCGCGGCAACTCGGGAAGCTTACGGGGCAACAGCGCTGGTATGAAATGTCCGTGCGCATTGAAGACATGGTGGTGCGAACCAAAAATCTCAAGCCGAACGTCGATTTCTACAGTGCTTCGGTGTATCACTATCTGCATATACCCGCAGATCTTTTTACGCCGATTTTTGCCATCAGTCGAACCAGCGGCTGGATTGCCCATATTCTAGAGCAATATTCCAATAATAAGCTCATTCGTCCCCGTGCGGAATATATTGGGCCGCGAAACCAGCATTGGAATTCGTTTGAATCCCGCTGAGGCAACATACTGCCCCGCAGAACTGCAATGAAACTCCACAACGTTTACCGGGCTTGATGACATGATAATTCTGGTAGTTGGACCCCATCCCGATGATCAGGAACTGGCAATGGGCGGAACAATCGCCGCACTGACCAGACAGAAACATCATGTCACGCTGCTGGATATGACCAATGGCGAACCAACGCCATTCGGTTCGCCGGAAGTGCGGGCCGGAGAATCCGCCGCCGCCGCCGAAATATTGGGCGTCAAAAGATTATCTCTGGGGCTGAAAAACCGCGAAGTGACATGGAGTATTGCCGCTCGACATGCCACGGCGGCAATCTTTCGCAGCGTCCGGCCCGATATTGTGTTTCTGCCCTATCCGACCGACGCCCATCCGGATCACCGGCAAGTTGCGCAGATTGCTCAAGACGCCCGCTTTGATGCCAAGCTGACAAAATCGACTATTCCGGGAGAACCGTTTTATCCTCCCAGACTTATTTACTATTTCTGTTCACACCTGCGGTTTAATTTTCCGGCATCGTTCTGTCTGGATATTTCTGACACCATGGATACCAAACGCGCGGCCGTACGGTGTTATGAATCTCAGTTCAGCACGGGACGCCCCGAGGAATCCCGATGGGAGATTCTCAATTATGTTGAGAATATCAACGCCTATTTTGGCGGAACCATTCGCCGCAGGTATGCCGAACCCTTTTTCGTTCAGGAAACATTGGGCTTAAAAACCCTCGATGGGCTGGCTTTTTGAATGGCGGTGTTGTAAGGTTTATTGTTTAGTTACAAGGATGACAATCGAATGACCAAAGAATCGCAGGGCACAAAAATTGAAGTACAGGAATCCTCCAGGCGCGAGGGGCCGCCAAAGGTACATAAATATTTTGAAGTGGTAACCAAGGTCGAAGGCAGCGATTTGCACATCAAGGCCGACGTGCTGCCGCGCGTGCGAAAATCCGGACGGCTGATTCCCACCACCGGCTCACCGCTGACCAATGCGGAAATCGAAGCCATGGTTAAAGAAATGCTCACCGAGGAGCAGTGGCATGATTTCTCGCATCGCGGTTCGTTGGATATCGCTTATGCGGTCAGCCCGACGGAACGATTCCGTGTTAATATCTTCCGGCAACGCGGAATGGTAAGCATGGCGGCGCGGCGCATTAATCCAAAAATTCCGAATTTTGCCCAGTTGCACCTGCCGGAAGTATTTGAAAAAATTGCGGAAAATGAGCAGGGGCTGGTCATGCTGGCCGGGATCACCGGCAGTGGTAAAAGCACCACGATTGCGGCAATGCTTCAACAGGTCAATGATCGGCGATCATGCCACATCATCACCATTGAAGATCCCATCGAATACACCTATGTCGACCAGAAGGCTTTTATCAACCAGCGTGAGGTGGGGCTGGATGTTGAAAGTTTTGAAATGGCAATCCGTTACATGATGCGTGAAGACCCGGATGTTATTTTGATTGGTGAAATGCGGGATCGCCTGACTTTCCAGGCCGCGGTGCAGGCCACCGAAACCGGTCACATGGTGTTTTCCACCATTCACGCCGCCAGCGCCCCGGGTGCCATTACCCGCGTGCTTGAACTGTTCCCGCCGGACATGCATATGAACATGCGTCAGGCCATTGCCAATAATATGAAAGCAATCATCTTCCAGAAGCTTGTGCCGGCCATTGATCCCGCCATTGGGCGCGTACCGGTGGTGGAAGTGATGTTGAATTCACCTTCGGTGAGAAAGTACATTCTTGAAGGCCGCGAAAATGAATTAACGCAGGTTATTCGTTCGGAACGCGGAGCCGGGATGATCGATTTTAATGACATGTTGTGTGAGTTGGTGGCCAGTGAAACCATCACCCACAAAGAAGCGTATATTGCGTCCCCGAATCCGGATGAATTGCGGATGCGCATGAAGGGCATTCGCACGAATTAAATTGGTGCATCGGGTAAGGTTTATTTGGAGGCATTGGCGGCGTCAAGGATGATTCCGTACGGAAAGCTCTGGCATAATTAGCCGGATCATGGTAAGTTTTGCGGTTGGCGGTCAGTAGATTCGTAGCTGAAGCTACGCGCGAAGGCAGGAATAATTGCTTTGATGTACGTAAATGTCATTTATGTTCTGGTGGCTGTTGCGATTCTCGTGCTGTGGGGCCGCTTTCTGGTCTGGATCGACAATGATCTTCCCAACATGCCGGAACAGCCCGCACAGTTGTGGAAAGGCGTGCTGCTGGCGTCAGTAGCGATTCTTCTGCTGATTTGGCTGCTGATCCCGAATTTCTGGTTTGCGCTGATTCTTAACATCTTTATTCCCGCGGCCCTGCTTGGTTATTATTGGCGAACACGTGTTCAGGTTCTGGGGAGTTCCGGAGATTTATTGGGAGCCATATCAGGGCACATGACGCAATTCTCGCTGGGGAGGCAGGCTAAAAAATCGGTCTCGCAACTGGGGTTGCGCTATCAGAACAAAGGCGGTAAGCCATTGCATCTGCCGGCGGTTGAAGATCCCGGTTACAACGGTGTGGTTCTGCTGGATCAATTGCTTATTCAGGGCCTAGAAAATCGGGCACAGCGCATTGATCTTCTGCCGTCCGATCAGGCGTATGAAATGTCCTTCACCACCGATGGTGTGGCGTATCCCCAATCCGGTATGCAGCGGTCCAACGCCGAGCCGCTGATTCAGGCTGTTAAGCAACTGACCGGTCTTTCGCTGGAGGAACGGCGTCGGCCGCAATCAGCTGATTTCACCACCCGTGATGCGGACAACAATCCGGTTCATTGGACCGCCAATACAAGCGGTACAACCGCCGGTGAGCGGTTATGGCTTCAGGTTAATGCCAAAGACAATTGGAAAATGCCGCTGGATCATCTTGGCATGTCGTCGGAACAACTCACCGCGTTGCGCGAGGTGTTAACGGGCAATGAAGGATTGTTCATTGTTTCATCGCCAGCCCACATGGGGCGTACCACCACGCTTTATTCGCTGCTGGCCAATCATGATGCATATACCACGAGCATCAATACCTTTGAAATTAATCCGCGCGCGGATTTTGAATCCATCTCCGTAACGCGTTTTGATCCTGCCGCGCTCAATGCCAGTCACTCCAAGGCACTGCAAAGTGTCATGCTCAAAGACCCGCACATATTAATGGTGGCACAATGCCCCGATGCGGCCACTGCGGAACTCATTGCAAAATACTCGCGGGAGGAACACCGCGTTTATGTTGGCCTGCGCGCCAACGACGCCTTTACGGCGTTGGAATTGTGGCGTAAGGTGCTGCCGGATAATCAGGTGGCGGCCGCACCGTTACGTGCGATTATCTCCCAGCGTCTGGTGCGCCTGCTGTGCCCGACGTGCAAAATTGCCTATCAACCCGATGAAGCCATGCTTGCGAAGTTGAACTTGCCGATCGGCCGCGATCTTTCAGCCTTCAAGGCCAATACGCAACCATCGCGCGATCAGAAGGGCAATTTAATCAAGTGCCCGGATTGCTCCAGCCTGGGCTACCGCGGGCAAACGGGAATATTTGAAATTCTTGTGATAAACGACGAAATTCGCAGAGCCATTGCCACTGGGCGCCCGGTGGAGGAAATTCGTACCTTGGCGCGTAAGAACAACATGATGGTTCTGGTGGAACACGGATTCCGAAAATTTGCCTTGGGCATTACGTCCATCCAGGAAGTTATTCGCGTATGTACCCCTGAAAAGAAGCCGGCGGCCAAGCCGAAAACTTCAACAGCGGGGGCCTCACGGGCGGGTGCGACCAAGGCGGGACAGATTCCCGGACAAACGCCGGGGCAAAGTCAGGCCGGAGTCAGTCGCGCGGGTAACTCACGGGCCGGCGGATCGTCCGCTGGAAGTCCGCCCTCCGGCGGA
>JAKAZF010000251.1:0-4007 GCA_021826605.1 Planctomycetota bacterium
TAATTGCGCCAGTTCCCGGTACGGTACCCATCGTAAGCCCCAAGCCATCCGCAGCCTGCATGATGCCGCCCGAACTGCCGAGGCGGAGGGTATCTCCCCCCGCAATGCCAACCGTCCGCGCGGTGGTCTGATCGGCATCGAGCAGCGTATTAATATCTGTGGTGCCGGTGGAAAGCGTCACAGCACCCGTCGATTCGCCGGTAATACGAAAATTGGCACTGGTGTGGTAACCGGCCTGCTGGTTGACGGTACCGGATCCGGAGTAGTCAACGTAACCGGCATAAGGAGCCAACTGACCATGGCTGATGGTAGCCCAGTCGGTGTGGTTAAACGTGGCCCAATCACCAATGATGCCGGTGCTGTTGTCGTTGGATAGAGCGCTGGCGGTAATGGTTCCGCCGCCGCTGAAATCGACCGTGGAGTGATCGACATTCAATGCACCGTTGAGCGCAAGTGTTGTTCCGGAGTCGGCATTAACCATTACGCCGCTGTTATTGACTGATAAACCGGCCGTCAGGCCGACATTTCCATCGGCGGCTTCGATAGCGCCCCCATCGAGAATAACAGGAGAATTTATCGTCAAAGCGCCGGGGCCGCGGTTGGTGATGCCACCCGCATCAATAGTCAGCGAGTGTGTACCGGCACCGATGGTAACAGCCTGGCCGGACGTGGCTGTGAGGCTATGAATGGTTTGATCGGCACCCAGCGTGATGTTCGCGGTGGCATCAAATTGCACGTCATCCAGCGGCTGCGGAACTGAACCGTAGGCTACATTGGAAGTTGCTGAAGTTGACCAGTTGGCAGGCGTCGCCCATGTATTATTGCCTGTGGCCCCATTCCAGAAAACTTTTTGGCCAAGTTGAATCGGTTCTCCGGCCAAGGCTGCTGCGTATTTTTCAATATTGTCGTATCCCGTGTGGTTATAGTCACCGGTGGGGTTGGCGAAATCAGCATTGGTGAATCCTTGCTGCTGAATCCACGCGTCGGGTACATCGCCGGATTGCCCGCCTAACGGCAGGCCTCCCCCTTGAATGGTTCCAAATCCGCCATTGGCCAACCCAGTATCCTGCGGGGAGTTGTAAACGGCCCCGGTAGTTCCAAGAGAACTGACCTGTGAAAGCGCCTGTGCATCAACAGCATTGGGATGGAGAGAATCACCGGCGTTGGCCAGATCGTAGGCGTAGGCGTCAAGGGCACTGGAGGGCGATTCAGAATAAAAGGGGGAACGCGCCACGGTGACACCTGACGGACTGACGGTAGTGCCTGCCAGAACACCATTGCGGCTGCTGTTTTCCAGGTTACCAGCGGAATAGGCGCTGATGTTGGAGTCCATCTGAAAAAACGCGTCGCCCGGGTTTGTGGTTGATGGCCCGGTGATGAAATAATTATCCAATATATCCTGATTGAATTTTCCGCCCGTGTCGGCCACCGTATACCCCGCACGGAAATCGTAAATCACATTGTTGACAAACTGCGTATCAGCCTTGGCCATCGGATTGCGGTTGTCGGCGTTGGCAAAAATATTGTTAAAAAAGGAGTCCGGTCCGGTATTCTGGGCATGGACATTGAATTGCTGTCGCAGGATAGGATCGGCAAGCAAAGAATTTTCAATGGTGATATCGCCGCCGTCGCCCGTCATGTCGATTGAGTCATATGGGGCGTATTCCACCGAGATATGATCCAGAATGGCGTTGCTGGTGTTGTACATTTCCACGGCGGTCTTCTGCACGGTGCTGGGCCCACCCTGCATCACACGCAGATACTGCACGATGTCGTTGGATGATCCGGATAATGAAATGTTGTAGCCGCCCGGCCCCCCATCCAGGGCGATGCCCTGTCCCGGTGCAGTCTGGCCGAGGATGGTGACATTGCTGGCAATGGCCAGTTCCGACTGCAGGTTTATCACGCCGCCGACATCAAAAACAACAATGGAATTTGGCGTGCTTACCGCCTGTCGAAATGAGCCGGCACCGGAATCGTTCAGGTTGGAGACGACCTGCACCGATCCATTGCGCCCGCCGGTGGCGCCAGCGCCAAAACCCAATGCCCCGGGGAAGGCGGTGGGCACGGCCGCGTGGACATGAAGCGCACAAGTTCCACAAGTGGCGGCAGCCGCCATGGTAATTATGCGATATTTATGCCCAATATATTTCATCGCCGTTTCCTCAGTTGCAAACCTCCCGCCGGATGTACCCGGGGTACCGGCCAACGTGCTACAAGCACGCTGCCAACGCGCAAAGCATGGCTGCGTCCTTCGCGGTGCAACCCATCCGCACCGGCCTACAAAATGCGGGCCAATGCTGCGAACTGTTATTTGCTCTCGATCGCCACTTGGTGTGAAAACTTTCCGAATATGCCATTTCCGCGTCGGAATTATGCCGTCCACCGCATCCACACCCGGTTCACTGCAAGTCTACGTCATAAACATTCATATTGCAAAACATTTTTGTGGTAATTACATGGAAATTTCGATTGATTGCCGGACACGTCGGGCCATTGATTCTTTTGGACGTCTGTGATATCCCTTGCGGCTGTTCGATGGCGGTTGTCCCCTTGAATCGATGTGCGGGGAAGATACCAAAAAATAAAAAGAAAGAGGATCTAATTCATGTCTCCACTCGACTGGCTTACGCTGCTGATACCGATAGTGGTGACCGCCATCATCGGCATCAAAACGCGAAAATATACTCGCAGTGTGGCAGATTTTATGTCGGCCAGCCGGGTTGCCGGACGGTATCTTGTCGCTACCGCCAGCAACGAAGCCGTCTTCGGCATCACCAATGTAATTGGACAGTATGAAATATTTTTTATCTCCGGATTTGCCGCCTACAACTTCTGGATACTGGCCAACAATGCGGTGTGGCTGTTTATTCTCCTTTCGGGCTTTGTCATATATCGCTACCGCGAAAGCCGGGTGATGACGCTGGGGCAATTTTTTGAATTGCGCTACTCCAAGGCGTTCCGCGTATTTGCGGGCCTGCTGGCTTTTCTTTCCGGCATTGTGGCGTACGGCATATATCCCGCCGTTGGCGCGCGGTTTTTTATTTATTACTGCGGCCTGCCCACTCAACTGCATGTAGCCGGCCATATTATTCCCACGTTTATCCCGATGATGGTGGTGCTGCTGACGCCCGGGGTGGTGTTGACTTTGATGGGCGGTCAACTCACGGCGATGGTGGTGGATTCGCTGGCGGGATTTATTTCAATGATTTTTTATGTGGTAATCACCATTGCCCTGCTGATGATGTTCCACTGGTCGCAGATTGCACACAGTATGCATCAGCCGACGGGACGGTCAATGTTTAATCCGTTTAATGAATCCAAAATCAGCAGCTTTAACTTCTGGTACATGGCCATCCAGATTTTTGGCTTTGCTTACGGATGGCAAAGCCAGCAGGCGGGTTATGGATTTCGCTCGGCGGCCATCAACGCCCACGAACAGAAAATGGGTGCCATCCTCGGCCCATGGCGAAACGAGGCCCGCACTCTGCTGCTGACGGTGACAGCCATGTGCGCATTTTGCGTTTTACACTCGATGCAATTTTCCGCTGGGGCGGCACAAGTCAACACCATTCTTAACAGTGTGAAAAACCCCGCCATTAAAGCTCAGTTGGCCGCACCCATCGCGCTGCGTCTGATATTGCCCATCGGTATAAAGGGGATGTTCGCGGCGGTCATGTTATTTGCCCAGATATCAACCGATGTCACCATGATGCACTCATGGGGCAGCATATTTGTGCAGGATGTCATCGTACCGCTGCGCAAGCGCCCCATGAAAACCCGGCAGCATCTCCTGGCCCTGCGACTGGCCGTGATCGGCGTGGCCCTCTTTGCATTTCTGTTTAGCGCACTATTTCCCCAAACGCAATACATCACGATGTTTTTGGCACTGGCCGCAGCCATATTCTCAGGTGCCGGAGCGTGCATTATTGGTGGCTTTTATTTCCGGCGCGGCACCACC
This sequence comes from Planctomycetota bacterium, assembly GCA_021826605.1. The sequence goes on from JAKAZF010000251.1 coordinate 3,962, forward strand.
GCCGGGGCATGGGGTGCGATGATCAGCGGGTTGGCGGTAACCATCG
>JAKAZF010000251.1:4017-5270 GCA_021826605.1 Planctomycetota bacterium
AATCCGGGCATCGGCCATTTCTGACCGCGGTGGCCACGGCGTCGGCATCGCTTTCAGCGGCGATACCGCAATTGAACTGGCATATCCGGCCGCATCACTTTATTTTTAATGGTAACTGGATATGGTTCTTCTCCATTCTCACCGCCATTATTTTTTATGTCGGACTGTCGATTTTTACATATCGCCAGCCATTTAACCTGGACCGCATGCTGCACCGGGGTCAGTACGCATCAGACGAGGAAAGGGCGATGAAAGCGGCGCTTCCGAAAAAACTCACCATTCGATCGCTGCTGGGGATTACATCCACCTTCACCCGCAGCGATATGTTCATTTCCATGAGTTTGTTCATTTATCGCTTCGGTTGGTTTGTCGCGTTTGTAGTGATCGTGATCTGGAATATCATCCATCCCTGGCCGGAACATTGGTGGATTAATTACAGTTATGTTTCATATGTGGCGCTGGAATTCATCGTGGGTGTCGCTGTTACGGTGTGGTTCACATGGGGCAGCATTATCGACTTGAAAAAGCTCTTTATCCACCTTAAATCAGTCGCCCGCAATCCGCTCGACGATGGCACGGTTGTCGGACACCAGAACCTGGATGACGCCGGAATTGCGGCACTTGAAGCCGCCAAGCTCTCCGGAGAACATAAGGGCTAACTACAGGCAGGGAATGGGCCTCGATTGAATGGCCGATGAATTCCGCCATGGCACAGTGGTGCTGAAGCAAGGGTTTATGTCGGGAGCTGACAATTGCCTCATTGTCCCGTATGCGGAACCGAATTAATAAAAAAAAATCGCCGCGTGCTGATTGGCGCAGGTGCCTTGGCGATAGCTGTAACTTTTGGATTGCTCTTTTTCTCGATCATCTGGCTATCGGCATGCGGGCTGTTCATCGGATGTATCGGCGTGTATTTGCTTATGTGGGGTACCACGGGCAAGGGGTATTGGTGCCGCACATGCAAACGTGTACCGCCCGACATGCATTAACGCGGCAACGCGCACGCCAATGCGCCCAATGACCCACCGGACAGACTCCTGGCCGCTGCGGCATTTTAGCTGCGCCAGCGCCCGGCGCTCAACTGATGACCCGCACAACCTCTGCCAGAGGTCTGCGTTGAGAAGGCCCTTCGCGACTGGCCATATCTTCCGGCAACAATTTGGGATCGCCCATGCGACCAATGGCCACGGCGGCGTGAATGTCCACCTTTTCGCGGTTTAAGACCAGCGTGCTGTACGCTGCATCGACATCAA
>JAKAZF010000252.1 GCA_021826605.1 Planctomycetota bacterium
AGCCGTTGAATCAATTAACAGCAGCACGACATCCGCCCGGCGGATGGAACGCTGCGCGCGGTGAAAACTGTAAAACTCCAGATCGTTGTTGGTCATGCGGGCACGCTTCCGCACGCCGGCGGTGTCAATAACGGTAATGGTGCGGCCCTCAATTTCGATGCGAACGTCAATGCTGTCACGGGTAGTGCCGGGCACCTCGGAAACAATCACGCGTTCTCCGCCCGCCAGCGTGTTGATCAAGGTGCTTTTGCCGGCATTACGCTTTCCCACCACCGCCAGTTTCAGTTCAGATTCTGCCGGTATTATTTTCGCGCTGCGGCCAAGATGCCGGAAAATGCCCTTCAGCAATTCATCCCCGCCCCGGCGATGCTGGCAGGAAATCATGACCATTTCGTCAAAGCCCAAATTGAAAAATTCAGTGGCATTGGATGCCAGATTCGGCCCATCCACTTTATTGACGGTCAGAATCACCGGTTTGGCAAACGGGCGAATCAGGCGAGCCACGGCGGTATCTAACGGCACCGGGCCGTTTTTAGCATCCACAACAAACAGCAGCACTGCTGCGGATTCAATGGCCCGACGAATCTGATCCTGAATCTGCTCGGTGAGATTATCCGGATCTTCTATGCCGTAGCCGCCGGTATCAACAAGTTCAAAACTTCGTCCCTCGCTTTCCACAATATTGGATACGCGGTCGCGGGTGACGCCCGCGGTAGGGTCCACGATGGAGATGCGCTTTCCCGATAGCATATTAAGCAAACTGGATTTGCCGACGTTGGGGCGGCCGACGATGGCGACAATGGGTATGGGCATACAAGTTCCTTCGGTATCAGGCGGTGCGTCCGCAACAGTGTTTATATTTCTTTCCACTGCCGCAGGGGCAGGGATCATTGCGGCCGACTTTCGGTCCGGCGTTGACAATGGGATCAAACGCGGGTTCCTGATCATCAGCGTCCGCCTCGGGGGTTAAAGTTTCCTCCGGGGGTGCCTGCAGTTCGCGGGCGGCGGCGCTTTCGGCAACGCCATAAGATTCATTGGCGTCGAAGAGTTCTTCCTGGCCTTCATACACATTGCGCATATCACCGGCGCTGGCGATTCTCATGCGGAAAATGACATCCGTGACTTTTTCGCGCAGATTTTTCAGAAATTCTTCAAACAACCGCGAGCCTTCCCGCTTATATTCAATCACCGGGTCGCGTTGTGCAATACCGCGTAAGCCGATGGTGTCACGCAGTTGATCCATGGCGTAAAGGTGATCCTTCCAGGTGACATCATAAATTTGTAAAAGCACGGTGCGTTCCAACTCGGTGAGTTCCCGGCGCAGAAACGCATGGGCTAACTCGGCGATGCGCTCGCGGCGTTCCTCCGGCGGTTCACCGTCAAATTCATCGGCTGAGGCCTGCGTGACAAACCGGTCTGACACCCAGGCGGCCAACATGCGGGATTCCTGAAGTTTGGTTACCGCCTCATTTATCTGCTGGTCGATGGATTCATGGGCCTGTCGCGAAATATCAATGAGCCGTTGCCGCAATTTATCCAGTGACAGAGATCGGATTTCATCACCGGAAATGGGCGTTCCGAATTTGGCCTTTACCCATACCGCCAACTGCTCCGAGGCGTAAACATTTTCGACGCCGCCGGCACCGCTCGTCGCTTCCAGGGCATAATCCACCGGGTAACTGATTTCCCGCTGCTGATAGGCCTGCCGGGCGTTGTTAAGAATTAATTCCACCGCCTGATCCTGAGTTTTTCCCGTCAGATCCGCCACGGGAATCGTGAAGTCAAATTTATCATTGGACCACTGCGCTAATTGTTGCTGCGGATATCCCTTCACCAGATATTTGGCCAGGGGGCCGACATCCTTATGGTCAATAAGATCCAGTGCCTTTTCCACCAGCGTGTCGATAATATCATCGCGCTGCATGGTCTTTAATTGCGTCTGACTGATCTGAACTTTGAACTGACTCATCGCCCAGGAGGACATGCCGGCATAATCATAATCTTCGCTCTGCGCGTCGGGATCCATGAATTCCGAGATAGCGCTGTGAATGTTACTGCGGGCATCTTCCCGGGCTTTGTCTTTAATGGTCATTTCCAGCACAGGGAGTTCCGTATCCCGCAAATCCTGTGGATCAATAACCGTGTTAAACGTCAGACGGACCCATTCGGCCACGCATGTCGCCACATAATCTTTATCGAGATAATGTCCCACCGCATCGCGTACGGAGTCGCCGATTGTATCGAAAATAATTACCTGCAGGTTGCGCCCCTCCAGAATGGCCTGACGGGACGTGTAAAAGAAATTGCGTTGATAATTACGAACTTCATCATATTCCAGCAGGTTTTTCCGGATGCCGAAGTTGCGTTCCTCCACCTTCTTCTGTGCTCGGGCCACGGCCTTGGAGACCATGCCATGTTCAATGGCTTCATCTTCTTTCATGCCCAGACTCTGAAGGGCCTTGAGCATAAAATCGCCGGCAAAGAGCCGCATGAGTTCATCTTCAAGGCTTAGAAAAAACCGTGACATGCCCGGATCGCCCTGGCGTCCGGAGCGCCCGCGTAACTGATTATCAATGCGGCGCGATTCATGACGTTCGGTGCCCAGGACAAATAATCCGCCTGCTTCCAGCACGCCTGAACCCAGAGAAATATCCGTACCGCGGCCCGCCATATTCGTAGCAATGGTCACGCGCCCCACGGTCTGGTTGAGCTTGCCGGCCTGCTGGGTTCCGGCTTTGGCGATAATTTCCGCTTCCCGTTCATGATTCTTCGCGTTGAGAACTTCGTGTTCGATTCCATGCTGCTGCGTGAGAATATGTGAAAGCCGTTCGGATTTTTCCACGCTGGTGGTGCCCACCAGTACGGGTTGTCCGCGTTCGGTGGCTTCCTTGATCTGTTCGACAATCGCTGCCCATTTGGCGTTTTCATTCATGAAAATGAGATCTTCAAAATCCTGCCGCGTCAGGGGACGATTGGTGGGAATAGTTACCACTTCAAGGGTGTATATTTTTCCGAATTCTTCGGATTCGGTCATGGCTGTGCCGGTCATGCCGGCGATGCGTTTGTACAGTTTGAAGAAGTTCTGCAGGGTGATGGTGGCCATGGTCTGCGTTTCGGGCTTTACCGTAACGCGTTCCTTGGCTTCCACCGCCTGATGCAGGCCGTCGCTCCATTGCCGGCCCACCATCAGGCGGCCCGTGGATTCATCGACGATAATCACTTCACCTTTTTGCACCACGTAGTCTTTGTCAATTTCATAGACGACATGGGCACGCAAGGACTGCTCCAGCAGGTGCGGCCAATCCATGTTGCCGCCGACATAAAATGATCCGACGCCTGCAAATTCCTGCGCCTTGCGAATACCCTCATGGGTTAAATGGGCGGTTTTGCGGTCCAGTTCCACTTCATAGAGCTGCATTTGTTTGGCCAGATCAGCTTCGGCAATTTCCAGTTCTTTCTGGGCTTCGGCGATGGAGGTTTGAAGGGCGGAAAGTTTTCCGGAATCGCCGCGCGCCAATTTCATATCACCCTCGGAACCTTTGATCTTCCGCTTAAGCGATTCAACGCGGGCGTTGGCGATGTCCCAGGGCTTTTGAGCGGCCATCAGTTTGCGCGTCACTTCATCGGCCTGCCGATAGCGCGGAGAATCATCATGCGCCGGGCCGCTGATAATCAGTGGCGTGCGGGCTTCATCAATCAGCACGCTATCCACTTCATCAACAATGGCAAAATCCAGCGGTCCCTGCACCTGTTCCGCCAGTGATTGCTTCATGTTATCGCGCAGATAATCAAAGCCGAATTCACTGTTGGTGCCGTAGGTCACGGTGCACTGATACGCCTTTTGCCGCGGCTCATTGTCCATGTGAGATTGCACAAATCCCACGGACATGCCCAGCGCGTAAAACGCCGGTGCCACCCACGCCGCATCACGGCGTACCAGATAATCATTGACCGTCACAACATGGCAATGCTTGCCGGAAAGTCCCATGAGGAAACAAGACAGCGGTGCCACGAAAGTTTTACCTTCGCCGGTGGCCATTTCCGCGATTTTTCCATCATACAAAACCATTCCGCCGATTAACTGCACGTCAAACGGCCGCGCGCGGTAGGGGGGGCGGGCGTCCGGGACGCAGGCGCGGATGGCCTCATAAAGTTCCGGGGGAATTTCCACAAATCGCCAATCATGCTCCCCGACGCATTTGGCCTTAATTTGCTGGTACTGCCCCTGCGCTTCCGGGGAAAGCTTGCCGGCATCAAAGGGATACGCCGGGTTGAAGGCATTGCGCAGCCCAATGTTGCGATCCATGGATTCCCGCATCAGGGCAAACGCTTCCGGCAACAGGGCCAAATCGGCTTCGCCGTCCGCCATGCGCTTGCGTAATTCATCCGCCTTGGCCCGCATTTGTGCATCGGTGAGCACCCGCATGGCCGGTTCGAATCCGTTAATTGCTGTGACCCGCTGGCGGTAAGATTTAATGAGGCGGCCGTTGCGGGATCCGAAAATTTTCGTCATGGATTTATTGAGAAACTCTGTGACCATAAGGCCCTCTTTATAATGCTGACAGGGACAATATCTGCCCGAATTTGCCGATAAAAATAACGGATGTTTTGCTCAGGGAATCAGAGGATGCAGGGCGGAGGGCGAGCGGCGAGCACGCGCAGAAAGCCAACGTGCGGCGAACGCGGTGCGTAAGCCGCTGACAAGGACACAATAGTACAAAGACTGGGAAGTTTGACGCCTGTTTTGATTGTCCTGGCCGGGCAACCATGCTGCCACGCATAAAGCACATGAATGCTGGCCACCGCCCACAAATTTAGTGTGTGCGGTAGGAGTCGATTAGAGTGCCGGTTTGCAGAATTGCCAGTTGCACCTGCCCCGCGCCGTTTTGCTGACGCATGAAACGGGGCCGCCGGAATCGCCAGCAACCGACCAATCCAGGTAACCGCTCTAACCGTTTCCGGTGCCTGGGCGGCATGAATACCCTGCGCCGCGGGCATCCAAACCATCGCCATGAGGCATGAAATGGCGGTAATCGCTGGAGAATGTCTACTTAGCCGGTGCATACACCCGTCGTTTCCAATACAATCCTACGAGCCTGTCCAAGTAATCGCCGCTCCTTGGCAGGTGCCAAAAATCGCGCCGTCGCAAAGCGTCGATTACTCGGACAGGACTTACTATTATACGCGGAAAAATCGCCAATGCCTACCGCGCCGTTAGAAACTAGAAGTTAGGAGGTAGGAGTTA
>JAKAZF010000253.1 GCA_021826605.1 Planctomycetota bacterium
TGGTGAAGCCACGGCCATTGTTACCCACACCGGAGAGGTGTTTGAGGCCGATGCGGTCGTAAGTAATTCAGATGCGGTGTTGACCCATCGGGAATTAGTTGGCGCTGCCGGTCGACGCTTTGAATCGCGCCGAAAATACGAACCGGCTTGTTCGGGTGTGGTCATGTATCTGGGCTTGCGCAAGCGGTACGACCATTTGGCGCATCATAATTTTATATTTTCCCAGAGTGCTGAAGCCGAGTTCCATGATATCTATCAGCGCGGCCAGCCGGCCCAGGACCCCACCTGTTATGTCTGCTGTCCGTCGATGACCGAGCCAGCCGTTGCTCCGCCCGGTGGAGAGGCATTGTACATCCTGGTGCATACGCCTTATCTCCATGACGGACAGGATTGGAAAGCTCTCTATCCGCAATATCGCGGCACCATAATAAAAAAGCTCGCGTCAGCCGGTATGGACGACATTGAAAGCCGCATCGCCGTGGAAGAATTCCTCACACCGCAATCTATTCAGGACAGATACCATGTCTGGAAAGGTGCCATTTACGGTTTGGCCAGCCACGGGCGTCTCACCGGTGCATTCAAACCCGCCAATCGCAGTCCGGATATCAGACGCCTTTATCTGGCCGGCGGCTCGGCCCATCCAGGGCCAGGCATGCCGATGGTGCTGATGTCGGGGTGGATTGCGGCCGACACACTCAGCAAGGATGCGGCTGCGTGAAGCCACGTCGCACGCGCCGCGCTGCCGGCCTCCACCGGGTGGCGCAACGGGTCAATTGCTTTGCACGGCACGGCTTACAAATCGCTGCGTGAATGAAAAAATAATAAGACATGGCAGCATCGTCAAGGTGGTGGCGGCCAGAAGGTATCCAGGCCGGGAAACCCCATATTCACCCTTGAAACCCGCCAACGCCAATGATAGCGTGTCGTGGATGGGGTTGTTGATGTACACCAACGGCGCGAGATAGTCATTCCACGCCCCAAGAAAACTGTAAATGGCTACGACTGTGATGATCGGTTTGCACAGTGGAAGCATCAATTGACGGTATATTCTGAACCACGTCGCGCCATCCAGACGCGCCGCCTCGATAAGTTCGTCCGGTATTTGCATAAATGCCTGCCGAAACAGAAAGATAAAAAAGGGCGACCCAAGCCATGCCGGCGCAATCAACGGCCAATATGTGTTGACCCATCCGAAATCACGAAACATCAGATACTGCGGGACGATGGTTGTCTGTGCCGGCAGCATCAATGTAGCAAGCATAATGAGAAATAGCGCATCGCGGCCGGGAAATTTAAATGTGGCAAAACCGAAACCCACCAGCGATGCCGACGCGATCTGCCCCACCACGCAAAGCGTGGAAACAAAGATCGTATTGGCCAAGGCCTGCGTAAAGTGCATCTGTCCGGCGGCCGCGGGATAATTATGAAAATCCCATTGGTTCGGCCACAGGTGCAGTCGGCCGCTGATGGCGGTGGAATGGTTCAGCAGGCTTCCGGTAAGTAAAAAGACAATTGGAAGCAGAAATCCGGCCGAACCGACCAGCAATATGCCATACGCAATCGCATCCATCCATGTCAGGGTTGGACGTACCCGCGGCGGATGCGGGTGCCTCACCGGTGCCAAGGGCGGACTAACGGCAATCGGCAGGCCAGTCATAACCATACCCCCTCATACGAGACATATCGACGCGCCACGCGGAATACCATTATGGTCAGGGCCAGTATAAAAATAAATAATATCCACGATAGCGCCGCCGCATAGCCGAAATGAAAATATTCAAACCCCTGCTGGAAGATGTACAGCACATAAAACAGAGATGTATCGCCCGGTCGGCCGTCGGTCATGACCTGCGCCTGGGAAAAAATCTGCAGCGTGCCGATCAGGCTCACCACCAGATTGAAGAATATAATGGGTGAAAGCATGGGCAGTGTGATGGAAAAAAAGCGTCGCAGCCCGCCGGCCCCATCCATCACAGCCGCCTCGTAAAGACTGCCTGATATCCGTGATAAACCCGCCAGATAAATAATGACCGCACCACCCAGCGTCCATAAACTCATGATCACATAGGCAGGTGTCGCCCACAGGCGTGCGTCGGTGCCGAACCAATCCGGCGGGTGCAATCCCACCAATGCCAGCGGGGGGCGGAGCAATTCATTAATCAGGCCGTGGTGTGTATTAAACATCGTTAACCATAGCGTCCCCAGGCAGACGCTGCTGACAGCCAGCGGTATGAGAATGATAAACCGAAACACCGCCGCGCCACGCATGGGGCGATGCAGCAACATGGCCAGCACCAGCGCCAAGCACTGCCCCAGCGGCAGCGCCATGGCCGTGTAAATAAAGGTGATCCAGAGACTGTGTACAAAATGCGGATCGTGAAACAATATCTGCTGATAATTGGTCAGACCGACAAACCGGGCTGCCGAAAGGGTCGTGACAGGTCGCCATCGCGTCAGCGAAAGAAACAGACTCAGCACCATGGGAAACAATGTCAAACCGGCAAATCCAGCCAGCCATGGGCTTATAAACGCAAAACCACTCAGCGACTCCTTCGTCCATCTCTGTCGCATCGCCCATAGCAGCACAAACAATCCGCCCAGCCCAGCCAATACGACGCCGGAGAGAATAAGCTCCGGCCACGGCATGGCCGGAAAGTGCCCACGCCTCAGGGGAGATTGAATAATCGCCTGCCATCGACGTGCCATTTTCACCGCCGCTTGTTCCGGTGCCGGCGTATCGAGATTAATACTGCCGCCTATCGTATCGCGAAGTAAATGATTAAAGGTGCGATCCTCCCGGATACCCGGTGCAATACGCCCGGTGTTCGCCTCTGCCAGAAAAATTTGCGCATGCTCCGGCCGCGTGTGCGGACGCAGAAAATGACGACTCCCGGCCAGCGATCGGAGCGATGGAACCGATAAACCTCCACGCGTGGTGATTAATTGCCCTGGTGGTCCGGCAAGATAGGTCAGTAGCTTGAATGCCGCCCGAGGATGCCTGCATTTCTCGGCCATCCCCCACGCCACCGTCGAAATCAGTGAAACCGGCTTAACACCCCGCACATGGGGGATAGGCACGACATCAAATTGCAGTTGTGGTTCATCCCGGCATTGCGGTACAAACCATCGCCCCCAAGGTCCGATTACGCCCACGCGCCCGGCCAAAAACGCCCGCAGGGTTCTCTGCGTAAATCCCACGCCAATATGGTTATAAACCGTACCATCCCGAAATCGCAGGCGACGGATGAAGTGCAGCGCGCTCATGGTGCGATAATTTATTAAATCCAATCCCACACCATGGTCCGACCCGAAAAAATGACCGCCGAATGTCCACACAATATTTCGCAGCATTCGACTGTTGGTTATCAGGCCGCCTCCGAAAATTCGGGCGTTTCCCGTCTGGCAGCGCCGGGTTATGGTCTCAACATCACGTTTGTATTGGCTCCACGTCCATCCATTGTACGGTATCGCCAGTTTGGCCAAATGGAATAGCCGCAAATTGACAAACATAACCATCGTGCTGAAATCTTTGGGCAGGCCAAAATAGGCCGGACGGCTTTTGTGTCCAAACCGAAATGCACCCAGCACTTCCGGAAAATAATTATTGAACCATCGCATCCGCCCCGCGCGCAATCGGCCCTGAATATAGGGATAAAGATTTTTCAGCACATGGTCGTGCACCAGCTCGTGAACCCGCGATGCCGATACGTACATCACATCCGGCGGGTCGCCGGCCGCCAGCATGCTGTCAAGTTTGGTGTAATACGGGCCACTGACGGGAATGGGCACTACGCGGATGTGCGGGTGGCTGTTTTCAAACTGGCCAATCGCCGTTTCGACATCAGATACCTCGTTGGGCGATCCCCAAAACATAACGTGCAGAGTGGTTTTATTTCCATTGCCCCGATCAATTAACCATGTCTTTCCAACATTCAGAAGCGACCAGAAAAAAACCAGCAGAATTAGAAGTATCACGCCCCATCGCGCAGCGATGGTGTATCGGTCACGTTGACGCAGAACTTCCATCTATTCCCAATCCATTACGTCAGTCGAAACTCTTGCAGAGAGCATCATATGGGCTGCGCGAAATGATACCTCAAAACGCGTTCCATTCAGCGCTCGCAAAAATTCCCACTTCGATCATCGATGGGTATTATCGGGGTATTTTAAATGGTTGCCAGCTTGTACTGGCAAGCGCTCGCTTGCCACGCAGGCTCAGGCCTGTCCAACCATTGGCGCGGTTGGTCTCGGATTTCCATAAGCGACCGGCATGTTTCGGCCAGCTTACGTTACTATTCGGTTGCGTGTTCGGCGTTTGGAGTAAATATCCACTTCTGCCATGCCATAGGAAATTTGGACATCATTCGCCCCGGCAGACCCGTCCAGAGCACCGTACGCACAATGACCGTGGCCAAAACCGCCCCGGCCACCACATCCGATGGATAGTGCGCATGGCGAAGCACCCGCTGCACCGCCACATCGCCCGCAAGAAAATAAAACAGCGCACGGCCATTGGGGTAAAACCATGCCAACCCTGCCGCCAGGGCAAATGCCCCGCTGGTATGGGCACTGGGAAATGATTGATACGCTGCAGAATGAAACCCCATCGCTGGCCCATAAAGACCGTAAATGTGCTGGTGCAGCAGCCACGGCCGGGCACGGCCGAAAAGGCCCTTGAGCAGGTAGCATGCGGCTACCGAACAGATGCAGCCGGTGGCGATGGATATCGCCTTCTTGCGTCCGTCCCGGTCCAGCATCGCCACGGCGATGATTACCAGAACTGAACATGTCCACTGGCCCCATTGCATAAGCATGATCAATTCCAGATTCACATCAGACTTGAACTGGATCGGATGGACAAAAAGCCATTTTGCAATTGGCAGGTCAAAATACAACGCCACCAGAAACAAAACCAGTGCAAAGGTAAATTTGCTCCAGCGCGGCCACTTCAGGTCAAAATGCCTCGGTGCTGGCTGATAATAAATTTCAGGAATCTGGGGCGTTGGTTCAGACATCAGTAAAAAAAACTCCAAAACAGAATCAAAGACTAGTTATGTTAATGCCGCAAAATGAAAGCAAGATGAAAACCCGCCACCACCCGTGGCGCGGACGTCCCGTCCGCATCGGGAATCTCTCACCCACCACCCTGAACCCACCACCCTGAACCCGCCACCGCGTACCCGCACGGTCGATACACCGGTCAGAGGTAATCCTGACGCAGGCACTTTT
>JAKAZF010000254.1 GCA_021826605.1 Planctomycetota bacterium
AAACCGGAAAATTTCTGTAATCCGCCCAGATCGCGCACCACATCTGAGCCGGGCCGTAACATCAGATGATAGGTATTGCCCAGAATAATCTGGCAACCCGCCTGATGGAGCATATCCGGTGTCAGGCCTTTGACTGTTCCGCGTGTGCCCACGGCCATGAAAGCGGGGGTGTCAAAACTGCCATGGGGGGTATGTACGCGTCCCAACCGGGCATGGGTGGAGGAATCTCGGGCAATAATTTCAAATTTTAATGTCATGGGCAGAGAGTATACCGGCCCTGCAAATGAATGGTAAATGATATTGCGTTCACGTTGCCGCGCTGCTAAACTTTTGCAGGCTCATCGTGTATCAATGCATATTGGGCTGGGATTGTACATCACGTTTGCCCGAAATGGATGGGTTTTTTATGTCAATAATTGAGGTTGCCCAAAAGGCTGGCGTATCACCTTCCACCGTTTCGCGCGTTATGAATGATCATCCGCGTGTGGCGCAGGAAACCGCCCGAGCCGTGCGGAAAGTCATGGCCGAACTGGGTTATGTCCCATCCGAAAATCGCCCGGGTCCCAAACCATTGAATCGCATTGCGACGGCCAAGCCCACGGTTGCGTTTATCGTTTTTGGTTCCACCCATCACGGCAATACGCCGGGGTTTGAACAACTGGTCCGCGGTGTATCGGAAGCGGTAAATAAAAGTTCCATGGGCCTGGCGATTTTTCATCATCAGGATCCGACACGCCCGCCGGATCGCCTTCTTGACAGTTCCGTGCACGGATTGCTGCTGCATGGTGAAATTCCAAGCCCGGAAGTGCAGACAAAACTTGGAAAAATTCCGGCTGTATGGCTGATGGGTAATCATCAGCGCCCGACCTGGGGTGATCAGGTCATGCCGAATCATTATGAAGTTGGCAGCCTCGCGGCGGAACATCTCCATGCGCTGGGACATCAGCATCTGGTGTTTATGAATATGGACTCCCAGCATTGGCCTTTCCGGCTGTATTATCAGGCGTTTGCCGCGGCCGCCGAGCAACGCGGGGTATCGGTTACGCGGGTGGATGACGTTATTAAGCCCGGTACGGATTATTGGTTCAAATATGATCAGTCCACCATTGAAGGCATTGTTGATCGCTACCTGGCTCTTTCCCCCCGTCCCACGGGTATCATGATTGCGGACGATATGCAGGCCGCAATGATTCAACCGGTATTGCAGCGCAAAGGTGTAAAGGTCGGCCCCGGCGAGGTTGAGATTGTATCCGTTAACAATGAACAGCCGTATCTTATTGGATTAAATCACCGGCCGACCGTGGTTGATATTCGTGCCAGCGCCATCGGACAACGCGGCGTGGCGCAGATACGCTGGCGCATTAAACACCCGGAAGTGACTGATCGAATTATGATGCTGGTACAGCCTGAACTTGTGGCTCCGGCGGCACGGTGATGTTTTATATGGGGCTTGCTGATTGCTTGTGGGCTTTTGCCTGTTTAACAAGCTCCAGCAGTTTAGGCAGATGTTTGTGCATTTCTCTGGCGGTGGCGGAATCGGGATAGGTGTCCAGTACCCGCTGGGCAATCGCGAATGCTTCTTCATACCGCTGCCGCTTGATCAGATCGGCGTATTGCGCCTCAAGTTCATGCCGGGTCTGGATTTCCGCATTTTGCCTTAGTGTTGTTAAATCCCCGCGGATCTTTTCCGCAAGGCCATCTTCCGGATAGCGCTCCAATATCTGCTGTGCCAGACTGCAGGCGCGAATCCATTGGCGATGATCCACCGCGTCCTTATAGTCCGTCAGCAGCATGGTCAGGCTGTCATGATGCCAGGCCTGATATTCGTGCCGCACGTGCTGCAGCAAGTCCTGCACGGAAGTGTCGGCGGGATAGCGAGATTCCAGGGCATCGGCGGTCTGCTGCACCTGATCCCAGGCGTTGATGGCCATAAGGTGCTGCAGCTTATCCCGCGATTCCTGCAGGTCTCGATCTACTTTTTCCCGGTGTTTGACGGCCAGTTCATGGTGTAGTGCCTCGCACAGCGGATCTCCGGGAAGGCTTTCCCGGATTGCCTCAATTTTGTCATGTGCGGCTTTCCATTGTTCGGAACGGATGGCGGATTGAACTTCCGCCGTCAGCAGCGCTTTGCGTTTTTCCAGCAATTGCGCCGCCCATTGCTGCCGCTGCGGTTCACTTAACAATGCCGCATCACGCAGTTGTGTCAGCAGTTCCAGCATTTGCCGCGAAGCATCCGCAGGCATTGGTGGTGCGGTGCCGACAACAGCGGGTTGTTGTGATTGTGGCTGTGGTTGCGCTTCCACCGCGTTATGGGATTTCGCCGATACGAGTTGATCAACAGCGGTACGCAAGTGCAGCAGGTGTCTTTCCGCGTTGGCGGCACTGTGCAATTGTTGTTCCACGCACTGGGCGAGAAAGCGGGAATATTTAAGCTGCAGCAGTTGTCCACGAATAATCACGGCCAACGCCAGGTAAATCAGAACCGCAATCAAAGCTCCACCCACGATGCACACAGGTATCAGCAGAGCCATCGGACCGGGTACGCCGTCGTGTCTGGCATTGGCGAAAAACACGAATGCGGCAATTATTGCGATCCCGAGAACCATCCATGCCAGCAACAGCAGCAGTACGCGCGTCACCGACATGCCGGCGGTTGATTCCGCGGCGTCATACAATGGATTGGTAACAGCGGGGGCTGCGGACGGCGACGAAACATCTTGAGGCATGTTGAATCTCCGGTATTTATTACGGATTGTAGTTGGATTTGCGAAGATTGCCAAGAAATTCCCAACGCGAATATCCTGGAATGGCAAGCGGCGGGGTCTTGACAACCGCGGCCACGGGTTCTACTATTTGCTCTGACAATTGAATAAGGCTCTTATCAAGAGTGCCTGAGGGACGGGCCCGTTGACGGCACAGCAACCCATCTTCACGCCATTTGTGGTGTAAGAAGCGGGTGCTAATTCCCTCCCGCTCGTCGGGTTTTCCGACGAACTTGGGGATAGATAAGCGGATCAGCGTCTCATTTGGATATATCGCGCGGCCTCTTATCAGGAATCAGCACCCTTAACCGGTGCATCCTGATAAGAGGCCGCTTTATTTTCCGGTTGCAGCACCGTGCTGATGGTGCCGCCGGGCGGAGGTTGTAAATGTCGTATGTGCTTGGGCTTAAGTGCCGTGAATGCGGTGAAAAATACCCGCAAAAAGGCGTGCATGTATGTGAAGTCTGTTTTGGACCACTGGAGGTTCAATATGATTACGCCGCCATGCGCGGCAAAGTGACGCGGGAATCCATTGAAAGCAAACCGCGGAATTTGTGGCGCTACCGTGACCTGCTGCCAATAGACGCTGAACCGAGGGCGGGGCTGTATTCCGGGTTTACGCCGCTGCGCCGGGCGTATAATCTGGAAAAAGTTCTCGGTGTCAAGCAGTTGTATATTAAGGATGATTCCGCCAACTATCCTACCTGGAGCTATAAGGAACGCGTGGTATCTGTGGCCATCACCAAGGCTATTGAACTGGGCTATGACACCGTAGGTTGCGCCAGCACCGGTAATCTGGCCAATAGTGTCGCCGCCCATGCGGCCGTGGCGGGTTTAAAGGCATTTGTCATGATTCCTCATGATCTGGAACAGGGCAAGGTGCTGGGATCGTTGATTTTCGGCCCCACAATGGTACGCATTCAGGGCAATTATGATGATGTCAATCGCTTATGTTCGGAAATTGCCGACAAATATAAGTGGGCGATTGTCAACGTCAATCTGCGACCGTTTTATACCGAAGGCGCCAAGACCTTTGGCTTTGAGGTGGCCGAGCAATTGGGCTGGCAGTTGCCGAAACATACCGTATGTCCCACGGCGGGCGGAACGATATTGCCCAAGATTTACAAGGCCTACCAGGAATTAATTGATCTGGGACTGGTGGCGGATAATGGGCCAAAAATTTATTCCGCACAGGCGGCCGGCTGTAATCCGGTGGTGGAGGCCATTCGCGCGGGGCACGAACTTATTAAGCCGCAGAAGCCCAAAACCATTGCCAAGAGCATCGCGATTGGCAACCCGGCGGACGGCTTTTATGTGGTGCAGGCGGTCAAGCAATCCGGCGGTTGGGGTGAAGATGCCACGGACACGGAAATTGTGGACGCCATCAAACTTCTGGCCCGCACGGAAGGAATCTGGACCGAACCCGCGGGGGGCACGACCCTGGCGGCAACAATTAAATTGATCAACAGCGGCCGGATTCCGCGTGATGAAAGTATTTGTGTGTGCATCACCGGCAACGGGTTGAAAACAGTGGAGGTGGTCGTGGATCAGTTGGAACCGCCGGCATCCATTGCGCCGAAACTTGATGCGTTTGACGCCCTGATGGCCGCGCATCAGGCGCAACAGGCGAAAGCCCCGTCGAAGCTTCCGGCAAGCGTATAATGCCAGGGCGACAGCGGGCAATTTGCCGGATGCCCGTGGCTGTCAGGGATTGAAACGAATAACCGGTGCGCGAATAATAATGCGTTGAATATGGAGAATACTATGGCGATCAAAATCAGAATCCCCACACCCCTGCGTGCGGTAACCAATGGCGCGGATATGGTGGAAGTGCAGGCCGGTACGGTTGACGAGGCGTTGAAAAATCTCTGCGGCCAATTCACGGGCATGGAGAAGCGGTTGTATAAACAGCCCGGCGAGTTGAATCGCTTTGTGAACATATATGTCAATGATGAGGACATCCGTTTTTTGAATAATCTGCAGACGCCCGTTAAGGATGGCGATGATGTAAGCGTCGTGCCCGCCATTGCCGGAGGATAAATCATGGCTAAAACCAGTAAACGTGTATGGCTGACATTCAGCGGTAAAGCCATGGTGGAGACGCCGGCTTTATGGCGCATGGCCCGGCAATTTCCGGATGTCAGTTTTGATATCCGCCAGGCCAGCGTAACGGCGGAAATCGGGATCATGGCGGTATTGTTTGAGGGTGAAGACCGGGATGTGACGGGAGCACTGGCGTTTCTGCGTGAACAGGGCGTGGCTGTGGATCCCATTGAAGGCAGCGTTGTAGAAGGGTAAATATGGCAATATCAGATCTGGCACAGGAACTGGAAAAAGCGGATCCATCCTTGGCGCGGTATAACCGGCAGATGCTTTGGGCTCCGATCGGTGTGGAGGGGCAAAAGAAACTGAAGGCCGCGCGCGTGCTGATGGTTGGCTGCGGAGCGCTGGGAACCGTTCTGGCC
>JAKAZF010000255.1 GCA_021826605.1 Planctomycetota bacterium
GCGAGGTCTTGCGCGCAGTGGGCCGGCTCGCAATGCCATACGGTTGAGCACGCCGCGGCGTTCGCGGTGAAATGGGCCTTGCATTGCGGTTAATCCGCCTCTGCGCAACGCCATCGCAAACAAACATCGGCCGGGTGGCAGCATGCCATCTGTTCAATGCTCTAACAGGCACCGCACCGGGCGGACAAGGCATACCGGCGTGAAGATGCGGAAATCCCATTGAGAACAGCGCCTGGGCTACCAGACACGGTTAATTCCGTAGTCATCAAAAATGATGTCTTTCCCGAGGATGGTCATCGACTCGAGTTGCGCCTGAGCAATCAACATGCGGTCGAATGGATCGCGATGGTCGCCGGGAAGTTTGTCTGCGCAGATTGCATGTGCAATGTTGATTGGCAGCGGATCAAACCCCGCTTGCACGAGAACTCCGGAAAAATCGGACAAGAGCGATTCCGGCACCGTCAATTTGCGGGCACGGACTTTGATTGCAATTTCCCACGCGGAAGCGGCGCTGACGAACACCTCGGTTTTGGGCAAACCGATGGCATGGGAAGCCCGTTGCGACAGCGAGGGGTGGTCCATAAGCCACCAAATCAGGGCATGCGTATCCAGAAGAGCCTTCAAGATTCCCGCTCCCACAAATCCAGTTCCTTCCGCGACAGCGGATTAAACGCGCCGGGCTTGATTACAATCTGTCCCTTAAAAGCTCCCGGACGGCGCCGGTTGCGATCTTTAATCGCCACCAGTTGCACCACTGGATCGCGTCCGCGTTTGATTGTGATTTCTTCCCCTCGCTCCACCCGGGCGATAAGCTCCGAGAGATGCGTTTTCGCCTGATGAACCGTGACAAATTCCACTGTGACACTCCCAATAATTCGCAGGCACTGAAGCAGCGGGGCAACCGCATATCCCGGGAAGTTATTGACTAATGTAGCTTAGCTAACCACCGGTCTTACGTCAAAGCACCGGTTTCACGGAGCGTTGTGACCATCAGAAATGCCGCCCGACCAATCGAATTAGAAATGTCACCCTGCGACCACAGCTTTGCGGACGGCAGGCGGAATCAGCGGAGGCGACGCAAAAAGCCTGTTTGGAACCTCCAACGGGGGTGCCTTGGGGCGGCAAAGGGCCGCCTGCGGCGTCCTGGATTTTCAACATATTCCGGAATACGCTTCGGATCTGCGTCCTTGCATCCATACGAACCTGATCGGTAACCGAGATTATTGATTCTTCGATTCACACGGTTAAAACATCAACACCCAAACGTGACATATCTACTTCCCGACAACAACCGCGACGGCACGCGGGTTGCACGATCCCACCGATTTCACTAACATGCAGACGCCCGAGTTACCTCCCGAAAGAGGAACACAGTTTGTATCATGACAGCGCAGTTGTGTGGTATCCGATTTCTCCAATAATGGTGCGCACGGTGGAGCGCAGCTCAAGTAAAAGCCCGCAACTGAGCCTGATACATTTTAAGCTGCAATACCATTGAAGTTGATTTTTTCATGAACAGGAAGTGTTATATGCGACATGTGCTGTCATTTGGATTGGCTGTGCTTCTTCTTGCCGGTGCAGCACGGGCGGCGACTGCTTCCACTCAACCGTTTTTTCTAAAAAACGGCGACCGGGTCTGCTTTTACGGCTACAGCATTACAGCCCAGCGCTATTACACCACGGACATTGAAACCTACGTGCTGACCCGGTTTCCGAATTTGAAAGTTCGTTTTATTAATTCCGGTGTCGGTGGAGACCGTGTTACCGGCGGCTGGGCCGGACCTATTAACTTGCGTCTCAAGCGGGATGTATTTCCGTTCAAGCCGAATGTTGTCGTGTATCTCCTGGGCATGAATGATCCCGCCTATCGGCCGTTCAACACGAAAATTTTCAATATTTACCGGCACGGCTTGAAGCACATTATCCACTCTCTGCAATCACACCTGCCGCATGTGCAGATTGTACTGATCGGGTCAACACCGTGGGATGAATTCACGTGCAAGCCGAAATTTCTTGCTGACCGTGGAGCAAAAGGCAGTTTTAATGATGTGCTGATTCGCTACGCGCGGTACACCCGGAAACTGGCCGCCCGCGATCATCTGTTTTTCACCGATTTTAATGCGCCGCTGGTTGCCGTACTCAAGCAAGCTGAGAAAATAAATCCGTCGCTGGCCCGGCAAATTATCCCCGGCAGCATTCACCCCATGGCTGCGGGCCACATGGTCATGGCCCAAAGCTTGCTGCGGGCATGGCACGCGCCGTCGCTGGTAACCAGCGTTGCAATCAATGCGTCCAACGGGTCTGTTATCCGCGCGGAAAACACCGCTGTTTCCGCGGTGACGCAATCGCATGGCGTGCTGGCATGGAAACAAATGGATCAATCCCTTCCCATGCCGGTCATGTCACTGCATGACCGATGGCCGCAGTTCGCCCCCAAGGCACTCTGGCCCGCACCACAACCACGCATGAACGACACCAACCCGGTGACCGCGCTGGTTATCAAGCTTTCCGGATTTTACCATGCGCTGGATCGTGAACCGCTGCGGGTAACCCATCTGACGGCACGGAACTATCAATTGCGCATAGATGGAAAAAGCATCGGAACCTTCAGTTCCACACAACTTGCCCATGGAATCAACCTCGCCCGCCTGGCCACACCCATGATGGCCCAGGCATACAAAGTGATGGCTCTGGCCTGGCAACGAACCGAAACACGGTTCACCGCGTGGCGGGAGGTGCAACTACCCATGGCCAACATTCGTCTGCGATCCAAATTTCTGGTCAACACCAATTCCAGCCCCGCCGCAAGGAAGGCTGTGCATAACATTCTGCACGCCTTTTCCGGCCTGGAGCATGTGGTAATGAGAGCCGAGCGCCAAACCGCGCAGCCGATTCCGCATCATTACCAGCTTGTACCGATCAGCCGTTGAACGCTTGCCGCCGCCTGATCCCCCATCGCATTCGGTTTGAAACAACCGATCACATTTGATCCGCGGGCGGTCAGGGTACGTCAATAAATTCCCAATTGGCTTGGTGCGGCCCCCACCAAGCTTTACCAGTCCGGAGGGAGAACGGTCGCCTGCAGAAGCACACCATTGACCGCGATATGATACCGCAATAAAGATTCACAGTGCCGATGCACCGCGGCTTTATGCGGCATTTTATTTATGTTTTTCGCCCATGCGCGGTTCGGTGCCGTTGAGCAGTCGCCGGATATTGCTGCGATGTTTGATGATAATCAGCAGTCCAATCAGGCAGCCGGTAATAATCAGCGGCATAAGTTTATTCCAGGGCTGCGGATATAAAAATCCGTCAATTGGGCCGATTTCATGACCAATAATGGGAATAAGAATCATGAACGCGACCACTCCCGCCAGCGAGGAAAGGGAAATGATACGATAGACAAGAAATACCATAAGAAAAACCAGCGCCGCACCGAGGCCGGCAAGGGTAAACACGGGCCATACTCCCATAACCACGCCAAAAGTTGTGGCCACGCCTTTCCCGCCCTTGAACCGCAGATAACATGGAAACACATGCCCGCATATTGCCGCGGCGGCGGTAACCAGCGGCAACCACACGGGACCATGCCAATGCCGGACAATCAAATCTACCGCAAGCACCGGCGCAAAGCCCTTGAGAAAATCCAATAGAAACGCATACCAGAAATAACGCATTCCAAGCACGCGACCGGCGTTGGTGGCACCGATATTGCCGCTGCCTTGCGTGCGAATATCCACTCCCCGCATGAATCCCAGCAATAAACCAAATGGAATACCGCCGATCAGATATGCCGCGATAACACTTAACAGTGTTGTGTATTGTATCTGTAGACCGCTCATGGAGTTCCCGTAAAAACACAGATATTTTTCAACTGCGCGATTTCACTTTCGCACTGCGGCATTGCGCATAAAGGGCTTCGAGCTGGTCAAGGTGCGCTGCCGGCAGAAGTGTCTGACCGGCGACGGTGGCCCGCCTGGCAAGATCCGTGCGATCCGCAAAGGATAATTTCACCGCATCCAGCGCAGCGGCCATAGCCGCGCAATCGCGCGGTGAATCCACAATGGTACCCAGTTTGTGATTTTCGATGTACGTCCAACACCCCAGAAAGCGGGTGCTGATCACCGGCAGGCCATACGCCAGCGCCTCCAATGCCACCAATCCGAAGCTGTCATAAAATGTCGGCAGCAACAGTGCATCGCCGGCGCTGTAAACAGCGCCGGTAGCGCGGGTCGGTCCGATGAATTTAATCCGATCCGAGATACCAAGCTCCTGGGCCAATGCAATGTAATTTTTTACTTTGCCCAAGCCCGCCACCACGAGTTTCCATGAGGTTCTGGATTGGGCCACGGAACGGATGGCCCAGGATAAACCCTTGCGGCGAAAATCGTGGCCGACAAAGACCGCCACGCGATCATCTGGAGCCAGTGCGTACAACTCGCGAAACCACTGGCGGTCTTTATGAATCTGCTGCGCCTGTGGCGGCGGAATCATAATGGGATTTTCCAGCAGAGTCATTTTGTTTTCCGCGGTTGAGTAAATGGATCGGAAATCCGCTTCCATTGCGGGGCTGATACACAGAATTTTCCACGGTTGCTGATCAGCCGCGGCCTGTGCGCAGCGGCGTTCAAGTGTCAAAAGCGTGCGCTGCTTGCCGGAGAATTGCAGCATCAGCCGTTTGAAGTTCGCGGACTGCGGACTTTCCCGGGAAGATACGGACTGTTGCTGAATGCGCGCATAAACGCCGGCATGAGGATGGTATAAATCTCCCGGCCACGCCAAGGTCATGGAATGCGCAATATCCGGCTTGAACGCCCGGCACCAGTTTTTCGCGGCAATGCCAAACTGCCGGAATCCAATTCCCGTGCTTAGTTTGATCGCCGGCAGACGATGCACATGCACGCCATCCGGAGCGGCCACTTCCGGAGATTTTCCGGCATTGGCCGAGCGCTGCACATCATGCGATGCGCCGTGATGGGCGGCCTGATATTTGTGCCGCATACGCGCGCTGTCATGGCAGACGGCATGAACGTCATGTCCGCGCCGGGCCAAATGCTCGGCAAGCCAGAATGTATAATTCTCCGCCCCGCCGCGGGATGGATCAAAGTGCTCGATGATCAGCGCGATTTTCATGGAGCATCCTTACGCCACTGCTGATCCACGGCGTGCAGAACCATCTCTGTGGTAATACCGGTCATGCAGCGATGATCAATGGGGCAGTATTT
>JAKAZF010000256.1 GCA_021826605.1 Planctomycetota bacterium
GTATAACAAAAATCGTCAAAGTTTTACGACTTATGACAGAATCGGTCCGGAACATTACAATAATCCCGGAATTTAGGTGGAGCGACCGCCAACTAACAGAGGACTTTGCGACATTTGCCCCGCACCATATCGTGAACCAGCAAGGAATTGAAAAAATGCTGAATCTAAATCTTCCCCCTTCCTATCCCAAGCAACCCCGTCGCGTGCTGCTCACCGGTGCGGCCGGATTTTTGGGATCGCACTTAGCTGAAGCCTTGGTAGGCCTTGGCCAGCGAGTGATTGGTGTGGACAGCCTGGTGACGGGATCGGAAGAAAACCTGTCAAATTTGAAGGGAAATCCGAATTTCCGCTTTATACGGGCGGATATCGCCCGCGGCCTGTCGGCGGAAATAGGCGAAGAGAAATTCGACCGGATATGGCATCTGGCCAGCCCGGCCAGCCCGATTGGGTATGTGAAGCACCAGGTTACCACACTAAAAGTAAATTCGCTGTCCACGATAGATTTGCTGGAGCTTGCCGAAAAAAACAAAGCCCGTATTTTTGTGGCATCCACCAGCGAATGCTACGGCGACCCGCTGGAACACCCGCAAACCGAGTCATACTGGGGACATGTCAACCCGATCGGCATGCGCAGCATGTATGACGAGTCCAAACGGTTCATGGAAGCGGCGTGCATGGCATATCATCGGGAACGGGGAGTGGACACACGAATTGTACGAATTTTCAATACCTATGGACCGCGACTGGCCGTGGATGACGGCCGGGTGGTGGTGGCATTTATCAAACAGGCGCTGCGGGGTGAACCCATGACGGTGCAGGGCGACGGTTCCCAAACGCGATCATTGTGTTTTGTGGCGGACGAAATCCGCGGATTTCTGTTGTTGATGGAATCTCCGGAATACCATCTGCCGGTGAATATCGGCAATCCGGAAGAAGTAACGATGAAAGAACTGGCGATGGAAATTCGCGATTTGATTGGATCAAAAAGCGAGATCATGTACCTGCCGCTGCCGCCGGACGATCCAAAACAGCGGTGCCCAAATATCAGCCTGGCTAAAAAACTGCTGGGCTGGGAACCGGCAATTCCGCGAAAAGATGGACTGGCACTTACGATTAAATATTACCGTGAAAAACTTGGAATCGCGGAATAATCGGGCAAAATCGATTATTTTATGACGATTCGGGCCGCCTGCGGGCGGTAAAAACGGGAATTTTAGGCGCAAACAACCAACATCGGAAACCGGGTATTAACCAGTTGCCGGTGTAAAGGCGGATGCCGGGATAATCACCAATACGGGAAGTAACCTGCAAGGCAGGCACCAAAACCGGCAAAAGGGCCAAATTAACTGTTGAATCAGCCGTTGATGGATTCGATTTTTACCGCGATGTAGCGCTGGCGATGGCCGACGCGACGATGGAAGCCTTTGCGACGGGTGAAGCGTTCAACGAAAATCTTATCAGCCTTTGTATCACCGAGGATTTTGGCTGTTACGCTGGCCCCCTGCACGGTCGGCTGACCAATTTTTACGCCCGCATCATTGGATACAAGCAGAACTTTATCAAAGGTTATGGTTGCGACGCCGTCAGACAATTCGCGAATGTCAATTTCCAGAACATCATCTTTCTGAACTTTGAATTGTGTACCGCTATCTTCAACTATTGCATACGCCATGGAAATCTCCAATGCCACCGAGCCATGCCCGGATCACCAACATTCAACCCGTATCGCACATCCGTGCTGAGGGCATCCCCATTTCGGGAAAGCCCTACATTATGAATGACAATGCGTTTTTAAGCAAGTATGTGAAAAATGACCCGGCCGGTGCCGCACATGAATTCAGCGGGGTTTCCGCCAGTGAAAAAGTAGTTTACAAGTACGGAAAGCCACAACGAAGGTCATAATTTTAAGGCCAGCGCCACCGCATTTTTCTTGAGTTATTTATGCATTCCCCCCTATAATACAACGGTCGCGTGATTGACTTGTTGGGCATTGGGCCAATAACCGATGATATAACAGGACGCGGCTGACGCTGCACTGCCCCAACAGGCGCGGGAGGGTACCCGCCGACCGCGGGCCGATAAAGCTGGGACTGCGGCAAGTTGTACCAAAGGCCGCAGCAAACCGATAAAGCCGGGTTGGCGAATGGTGGATAGAGGCTACATGTCCGTTAATGTATTGATTATTGAAGATGATGTTGATTTAAATGACCTGTTAACGTCGCATTTGACGTTGGCAAAATTCGGATGCAAGCAGGCATTTACCGGTGAGGAAGGGTTAAAGCTTGCGGGACATCTGCATCCGGATGTGGTGCTTCTTGACCTGATGATGCCGGGAATTGATGGTTATGAGGTATGCCGGCGGCTGAAAGCATCCCGTGCTACCTGTGATATCCCTGTTTTGCTGCTCAGTTGCATGTGCCGGGATGAAAAATCCATTGAAGGATGGCGAGCCGGGGCATGGGGGCAAATGTGCAAGCCGTTCGAACCGCGAAAGGTAGCGCGGCAAATTGAGGAAGCGGCCCAATGGCGGCAACAGGTGGTGCAGCGACCGCCCAACGGCGAAATTACCATTGGCGGCGGCCAATTGGAGAAAACGGCCCGCAGCGTGGCGGAAATGCTTTGTGTTGTGGTAAGCCGCACGGCGGCGGATGACACGGCGGTAGGAGAGATTCGAGACGGCTTTGCCGACTTGCAGGTTAAGGCGACATCCAGTCCGATTCAGGTATTGTACGCAGTGGAACCGGCATCGCCATTAGGTGGAAGCAAGCCGACCGGCGGCGCACTACGCTTTACAATCATACCGCCGACGGCAGATGCGGATGCGGTTTCAACGCATGGGGACACAGAATTTGACTGGTTAAAGCGTTTTTCCGAGAAGTGCCGATTGACGAATATGAACAATTCTTCACCGGTTGGAAACCGAGCCGGCTATCAGTTGGAAAGGCGATTTTCAGCTGGAGGAATGATCGGCCCGAAAGATGGGAATGTGCTGCCGATTACCGCACAGGTTAAAACCAACACACCGCATTGAATTAAACACTTAAGCGATAACAGAACTTTTGATGGAACTCCGGCCCGCGAGCCGCCGACGGCAGTTAACCGGGCGTATTGCGGCGAGTATTGCCGACGGCCCGAGCGCGGGCGGACTGGTTAAAACTTCGGAAAATGGCATTACGGCCGGTGGTTCAGGACAATTCACAGCGCCATATACCCGCGGTTCACCGTTTCCAGTTGTCCGGCTTTTTTTGCGTAGCAGCATTATTTTGGGAGAGGCGGCTGTTTCGGATCATCCGGGTTGCTATCCGACGGAGATGCCGGCGGGGTTTGCGAATCAGCGCCGGGAGGGCCGATTTTACCCAAATACCGGGCCGCCCGAAGCGCCCGCTTGCGTTTTATGTTGCGAAATTCCACTTCGGTTAATTCGCCTCTTTTAAACATCCGGTCAAGTTGTTCAAGTGTAAAGCCCGTCTCGAAGGGGGAGTCATCGTTAAGCATAAACCATCTGCGGATGCGAATGGTGGCAGTCCAGGCAAGCATTGCGAGGATAATCAGCACGCCGCAGTCAAGGACGATATGGTAAGCAATTTGAGTATTATTCAATGTCCGGCACTCCAAGGGCCATTCGCAAGGCGGGCTGACCGCGCCCGCCTAACTGATTATTCTAGCGATACCTGCAGTAAAAAAAATGAAGACACGGCCGAGCATTGGTTCAGCCTGAAAGGAGAATGAAATTCGGTACTAAAGGGAACTACGGCTTGGCACGATTGCGATTTTTAAGGCAGGCGGAAAAAGGGCCGAGTCAGTGGTTTGGCGGGCGGCCGTCCTGTCCGAACGGCAATCCGGAATATTTGACTCGATGCGCTACGCCAATGGATTCGCACGGTCGCAAACGGCTGGAAATCCTTCAATCCCGCCGTTGACGGCATTGGCGGGCCGCAGGTCCGCCGGCCAAAACCAAGCCATTTGCCTTGCCGTCAATAATGCCATCGGCGAAACGGGCTGCGTGGCGCAGCTGGGGGCCGGAAACGGCCATGCGATTAACTCAGGTGGAATCGGCCCCAACCCTGTGGCGCACACCGGCCGAGATGGTAAGCGGGATTTTTTTGTAGGCCGCGGCCTCTTCCGGCGTAATATGGTGCTGCCGCCGCGCAAAGACGCCTGGCGCCGGCGGTTTTAGATCCGGCGAATCCGGACCGTCGTGGCGGGCGAGGACCTGATAGTATTGGTTCCGTTGCGCGGGCACCCATCCGGCGTCGCGAATAAGCCTGCAGATCATTTCCTGGGAAAGTTTATAGGTGGTGCCGGCGCTGCTGACGACATTTTCCTCCATCATCACGCTGCCCATGTCATTAGCACCGAAGAAGAGAGCAAGCTGGCCGATTTTGGGCCCCATGGTAACCCAACTGCTTTGAAGATTGGCGATGTTGTCCAGGTAAAGACGGGCCAAGGCCAGCATCCGCAGATATTCGTTGGCATCGGCAAGTCGAACGGTCCGGCCATCATCAAATTCAAAGGGGATGCCGGCATCCGGGTTCCATTTGCGTTTACGGTCAAGTGGGGTGTTATCCGGCTGGTAAGTCCAATGGATGAACGCGGTGTAATTTGCCGGGGCATTGGCCAGGGCCCAATCCTGACGGCGGCGGATTCTGGCGAGATGATCCAGCCGATCGTCAATGGTTTCAATATGGCCGATCAACATCGTGGCACTGGTGTACATGCCAAGCTTGTGAGCCTCCGACATCACATCCAGCCAGGCATCTCCGGTGCATTTGCACGCACCAATCCTGGAGCGAACGCGGTCCGCAAAAATTTCACCCCCGCCGCCGGGAACAGTGGCAAGACCGCAATCCTTAAACCTGCGCAGGATTTCCGCCACGGGCAGGTTGAAAAAACGCGAAAATTCAACAAACTCCGGCGGGCTGAAGGCGTGAATATGAATATGAGGGAATTTCTCCCGGATGCCGCGCAGGAGATTTTCATAATAATCAACCGGGATATCCGGGTTCATGCCGCCCTGCATCAGGATTTGGGTGCCGCCGATAGCGGAGAGTTCGGCGATTTTCCGGTAGATTTCCGCATAGGGCAATGTATAGGCATCCGGAGCGTTGGGATCGTTGCGTTTAAAGGCGCAAAATGTGCAACGTGCGGTGCAGATATTGGTGTAATTAATATTGCGATCAATGACGTAGGTGCGGTAGTCTTCCGGATGCAATCTGGAGGCGAC
>JAKAZF010000257.1 GCA_021826605.1 Planctomycetota bacterium
GCGGCTGCGGAGAGATGATTCGGCCAGAATACGCGTCTTGGCCCGTTGTACTTCTGATGTATGAACGCTGGAGTCAAACGCCGAGGCATCAATGGAATATCGCGCCCCTACTGCAGCGGCACCCAGCACGAACAATGCAGCCGTTGCTGCAAACCATGAATATTTCTTCCGCCAGATCATCTGCCGGGCAATTTCCACCGGCAACAAATTAGTATTGATGGTCGCCAGACCGACGCCCTGCAGCGCCAAGCCATACGCCGCAGTCATACCCAACGCCTGATCACTTAAGGCTGCGGCCATTTTGGCGTCATCAACTTCAATTTTTGTAAAGCCATCCAGCCGGGCCACTTCCATGCCCAGATATTGCTGAAGATATTTCTGTAAATTGGAAAGGCGGAATGGATTGCCCATGCCGATGATTTGTTCCACGCGGCTTTCGCGATGGGAACTGTTGTAATATCCGATAGAACGCTGAATTTCCGCGACAACGTCAGCGAATGTCGGCCGCATCGCCTGAAAAATCTGCCGGGCGTATTTGCTGGTGGCCGCCGTTTTTTTGAGCGATTCGGCCTTTTTGAACGCGAAGCGGAAACTCTTCGCCAATGATTCAGTAAAACTGTTGCCACCCAGATTAATATTACGCAGCCACAACCGGCCCTGATCCACCACAATCATATCTGTATGGTCGGCTCCGATGTCCAGGAAGATGGTCCCCTTATCCAATCCTTTGCCTTCATGAACCACCGCGTTGTAAACCGCCAAAGGTGCTAACTGCAAACCATGGACCGTAATGCCCAGGGATTGAAAATCAGCGAGTATCGCCCCCACCAGATCCGTCTTAATGGCAAATATTCCGATTTCAACATCCGGACTATCCGGATTACGGAAGCTGTGATAATCCCAATTCACCTGATCCAGCGGGAACGGAATCTGTTGAATGGCTTCAAAACGGACAATTTCAGGAATTTTACGTGGCTCAACCGGCGGCAACTTCACGAATCGCGAAAAACTTGTCGCTCCTGGTGCGCCAATAAAGACCTGTTCACCGTGCAAAGAATACCGTTCAAGAAATCGCGCCAGGCTCTCACGGACGATTTCCCGCCGATCCACGTCCGGCTCACTTAAAAAATGCCCATGCTCAATAATCTCCATGGCCTCAAGAAATACCTTGTCGCCGTCGCGGCGAAGCTTAATAGCTTTAATCGCCGTCGTTCCGACATCGATACCCCATGCTGATTGTGAACTGGCCATGAAGACCTCCGGCAAGCTCCGATGCAACCCCCGGGCGTCGCGTGTTGAATCAGACTTGATTCGACACGCTCCTGGCATATCTTACGCCGAGCCCCTGCTCAACGAAAGTCTACTCCACCTCGTCGCCCGGTTGAGAATCAGGGATCGCCACCCCCGAACAAAAAATTTAACCCGCTGCATCGCCCGGACTTCGGTCCAAGGCGTTGCGCAGGCTCGCATCAGTCCTCTTAATAAAACCCAGATTACAGGATTCGTCAAGCAAAAAGAATCTATTTTTTTCTTTCCCGTTCCGGCGAGGGCAAAATTTCCAACCACAAATTCCTCATAAAACCCTTTAGATCATGCCATGTGGGCCTGTGAGGATCACGATTTCACAGATCTTTACTGAAATTTCTGCTACAATAAAAAACTATGAAATTATATGGCCCGCAATTATTGATCCTTACATTTCTGGCGGCAATTCCGGCTGGATGTCACTCTTCAATCGTGCCTTTAAAGCCTGCGGCATTAGGGCCGCCCTGGGCGTTAATCCGACCGTTGCCAACCGCTGAGCCGGCCACTCGACCCGACATCACGTTATCGCGGGCGGTCCGTCCCGCTGCGTTGCATCCAACGATTGCTGATAATCCGAAATGGTTCATCAACGCCCGCAATGGCACAACCCGAAAAATTGTCCCGGAGCGCTACGGAAATATCTGGCGGCATACGAAACATCTCCTGGTCCACATGGGTTATACCATTCAATGGGCCAGCTATCGTCTGGGCGTTATCACCACCCGATACCGAACCGGCCCGGAAATCCTGCAATGGTGGAGATCGGACGCGACAACCGTTCCGGAGCTTATGGAAGGTACGATTAACACCTTTCGCCGAACCCTGCGTATCGTCATCAGCCGATCCGGCAAGCCACACACTTTTACCATCACCGTTGAGGCCCTCGTAGAGCGCCAGGAAAACCCGCAGGGCGCGGTGGGGAATGTCGCCTTTTTCGGAGCCTCAGCCTTTGGCAATAATGCGCTGTCCCTGAACTCTCATCAGGCCGGGCCTTCGGCAGGAGGCGCGTATTGGATGCGCGTGGGCCGTGATCCGGCATTGGAAGAGGAAATCCTCCATCGATTATTTCAGAAATTTTGAATTCACCCATCCGACTGGACAACTCGGTATCCAGGGGCCTACCATTCTTATCGGAACTTTAGCGGGAAAAAAAGGTGGTGTTCAGGAGCGCTGGTGGGCAAGGAGTATTCAGAATATGGCGCAAAACGTGCTGTCTGTTTTTGACGACCTGTGGCGTGTGCTGCGATTCCTGGGCAAAAAGATACTTTGGATTGTTCTGGCGTGGATCGTTGTTTATTTTTTATCCCAGTTGTTTTCCAAAGGGTCCTGGATGCTGGTGGAACCGGTGATCGGTGCGGTCGCCGGGGCGGCGGTGGGCTGGGAAGTTGCTGATAACGCGGTGTCCGAAGCGGGTTTTACGGGGATCATCCTCTGGGTCTTGCTGGTACTGTCCTGCTGGATTCCGATCTGGGGCACGCAAGGCATCATGCAATGGATTATGACCGCAACCCTGGGATGGAAAATGACTTTCGGCCAGTGGATGCTTTTAACCATGGCCACAATTTTCAGCCTGATTGCCACCATCTGGAGAGTTTTGGCTGATGATTGAAGTTCATTGTATCGGGGGCTTTATTTTTCCGGACGCCGGCATGATGGGGCAGTCAATGAACTCTTACACAAAGGACTCAAAAAAAGGCGCAAAAGTTCCGGTCGCTTTGAACCTTAGCCCGGACCTGTTATAACCTAGGCATGGCTAACGCTGCCGTGATGGCTATTGCCCATCGGGGAGCATCGGCTGAAGCCCCAGAAAACACCGTGGCCGCTTTCGACGAGGCACTTCGCCTTGGCGCTCGAGCTGTGGAGATGGATGTGCGTCTGTGCAAAGACGGCATCCCAGTTATTCTGCATGATCCCACGGTGGATAGAACCACCAACGGCACTGGGGCAGTGGCTGATCTTACCCGACTCGATTTACTGAGATTCGATGCCGGGTCTTGGAAACATCCGCGTTTTGCCGGCACGCGTATTCCGCTTTTAACCGAAGCGCTGCAGGCCGTCAGTGACGATGCCATCGCGGTTTTGGAGCTTAAAGAGCGAATCGACCCGAAACTGCTGTTGCGAATTCTGGATGACTTTACCGCGCGTGACCGGTGGATCATCCTGAGCTTTGAGTACGATATTCTCAAAGCGATCCGCAAGGAAATGCCCCATGCCGCTCTGGGTCTGCTTAGTGACGCATGGGAGCCGGAATTGCCCGAACGTTGCACTGCGGTGGGTGCGGGTATCCTGGCGTTGAATACTGCGGCACTGAATATCGAACGAATCAAGTCCGCCCGGGAACACCACGTGCGGGTATGGACTTATACCCCCAATGACGCCGGTTCTGTGGCCGCGTGTGCGGCCATCGGCGTGGAAGGAATTATTACGGATCATCCTGAATTGATCCGCCCTGCGGCTAATCGGAGTTGACTGAAGTGTCAGAAAATCAGGTAGTGGAAAAAGTTGAAAAGCAAGTGACCGGCATGTTGGAAATCACCGACAAAGGCATCGGTTTTATCCGTTCGGAACAACGAAAATTCAAACCCGTTCCCGCCGATCCAACCGTTTCCGCAGCCATTATTGAAGAAGCTCACTTGCGCCCCGGCCTGACCGTCACGGTGAATACCAAGCCCGCCGCACGCGGCCCGGCCCCGCAGGTAACACAAGTCCTTAGCGTCATGGATCAACCGATGGAGAAATACTGGGCCTTGCCCACCTTCGGGGATATGACCGTTATTGATCCGCGCGAACGCATCCGTCTGGAAACGCCCGGCGGACCGGACTCCATGCGCATCATGGATATGCTCACCCCCATTGGCCGCGGCCAGCGCGGACTGATTGTCGCTCCGCCAAAAACCGGAAAAACCACGCTGCTTAAGCAAATCGCCCATGCCGTGCTGACCAACCATCCGGACATGAAGGTCTTTATTCTTCTGGTGGACGAACGCCCCGAAGAAGTCACCGATTTCCGCCGCACCCTTAACGCCGAAGTCTGGGCCAGCAACAATGATGAAGATGTGCTTTCCCACGTTCGCACCACCCGATTGGTTATTGAACGCGCCCGCCGAATGGTAGAGTTTGGCCATCACGTAATAATTATTTTGGATTCGCTGACGCGACTGGGAAGAGCCTTTAACCATTTTGTCGGCAGTTCCGGACGCACCATGTCCGGCGGCGTGGATTCCGGGGCCTTACTGGAACCGCGCTCCATTTTTGGCGCCGCGCGAAATATCGAACATGGCGGATCGTTAAGCATCATCGCCTCCGCGCTGATTGAAACCGGAAGCCGAATGGATGATTTAATATTTCAGGAATTCAAGGGCACCGGCAATATGGAACTGGTCCTCTCCCGCCGGCTTGCCGAACGTCGCATCTGGCCCGCTATTGATTTGCCGGCCTCCGGAACCCGCAAAGAAGAACTGCTGCTGGGGCCGGAAGGCACGCGCAAAGTCGCGATGGTCCGTCGCGAAATGCTCCAGCGTGATCCCGCGCAAGGCATGGAGCAGCTCATCCGCATGATGCGCCGTTATAAAACCAATAGCGAATTCCTCGCAGCCTTTACCCCCGAGCGCCAAGGCGCACACTCCGGCCGATCCCGCAGTTAAATCGCCATATTTCATATTTACGAAACAAATATTAACCAAATCTTAACACAATGCTAATACTAAGATAGGGTTAGGGCTTCTATAGTATTACATAAACATGGGAAGCGGTTGAGCCGTGCTGTTGTTTCGCACTGCCCGCAGTTAAATGTTTATGAAGCGGAGAAATGGATCATGGCAGCCGCAGTGAATAACACCGTTCATGCCCGCGAGGTTACCGAAGCGCTTAATGAAGTAAAATT
>JAKAZF010000258.1 GCA_021826605.1 Planctomycetota bacterium
GGGTATATCAATCGTGGCACCCGACGGCAAATGAAGATTCCGCCACTGAAATTTCTGGTCGGGTCGTATGTCCACGCTGGCATTGGATTGTTTTGCAAAACTGGTTTTAGGATTCAGTTGAAATGCGGACGATGTTGTCAGCGCTGCTGCTTGCGCATTGGGTGAAAAAACCGAGGCGAAACCGCTGATTGCCAGCAGATGCTGGCTCGGTGCGGCAGAAGCAATTTGATACGATGAAAGGGTCAGCCTAACGCGTCCGCGATTCAATTTTCCATTGATAATAAGAATAATTCCAGCTACCACCGCCAGAGCAATCGCAACCGGTGCCAGGCGTTCGAGTTTATCTTTGCGGCCCAATGCAAACGCGGCCAGAAGAAGAACAATGGTTAATCCCCCCAGTACCACACCGATAATCATTCGTCCGGATATGCGATACCCGATTTGTGACGTGGCATTGTGTTTGAGTATGGATACTGGCGTGTGCCATCCGCCGGCAGCATAGAAACGCCGTACAACCGGCCAGAGCACGGCTCCACCTTTGTCTGATTTATTGAGCATCCCCCGGCCATTAACCGTGCAGATAAACACGCGTCCCAGGCCGACATGGCGCATCAATACCAGAGGCCAGGAGTTAACGGTTTCCAGGGTCTTGTATCCCGGAGCCAGCACATAAACCGTATGAATCGCTTTTTTCAGGTGCAGAACCAGATGATTGATGCTGCGCCCGGAATATCGCAGTGTCGCCGTGCGGGCTTGTCCGACCTTGGTCATCGTCCAATTCGAGCCTAATAAAGCTCGACCGAATTGGTCACTGACTCTCTGAGCCTGAATCCACAGTTGGCCACCGGATATCAACCAGCGGCGTAAAGCATCAATTTGCGGACCGGCGAGCTTCATGTGCCGGCGCGCCACATAAATGGCGTACACGCCATCATATTCCGAGGATACATACGGCATGCGGGATGAATCGGTGTAGGCTATAACCGGGGAAAGTCCCTCCTGCTTGCGCATCTGTACCGCAAGGTCGGCGGTGGCCTGGTCATCTCCGTCTGTCACGGCCATGGTGGCGTAGCGGGCCGCTGGTGTAAACATACTGCCCGTGTTGCGGGCTATAACATGCCCCGAAGCATCCGCCAGCCAAGCGCTGTAATTTGTGACTTTTTTGCCCGGCCGCGGAAATGGGCAGAACACCGGCAGTGAGATAATTTCATCGCTGCGGGCAGGCAGCCAGATCGGCTGAACAAATTCAATATTGGACAATCTGTCGAGGCGTACAAATAAATCCGCATTGACGGCCTGGTAGGTTGGGTTACTCAGGCCCGCAATTGCGGCGTTCCAGTGATTGCCTCGCGCCGAGAGTGTCGCCGCGGATACCGTCTGCAACTTCACTGTCGCCGCACCGGCGCGCAACGCCACTGACACTGAAGCGATTACCAATAACAATATTGCCGCCCATCGGCTCATCACGTCACTCCTGCATCGTTCGCTCATCGGCGAACCATGATTTGAGACTCGAAATCGTACAACATCTTTCGCTGCGCGTAAATACCGTGGCCGGAAGCCGAGCATATTTTTTGCCATGGGTCAAAAATCGAACCGGCCGGCCAAAACCGACTCGCCTTACAAGATCATCGATGCCACCGCTGCGCCGGGAGGCCATTTATGCGATGATTTCAGATTGTTTTCGCGGTCTGAAAAAAGCCCCCGGCGGATGGCGTGTCCTACATCCACCGGGGGTGTCAAGAAAAACGGTCACAATATTACAAGCCATGACTCCGGGACCTGCCCTTGAGTCCGCCGGATTGGACGATGGTGATGAAACCCGCAATTACCATCCGCCCATGTCTATACAATAAACCAAAACCGTGGCATGGCAATTAGACTTTTGTCACCACTTGTTGTACTTTTGTCACAATCGCCATGCCGCTTCATCGGGTGGTGCAGAAAGGACCGTGGTGATGAGCACGCTTGAACCAATGGATGAACTCGGACATGCACTGATTGCCCATAGAGTTGGCGGCACGGCAGTGGAACGCCCCAGAGATCAGCCGCCGCATGGCGTACCGGTGGCGTTACGAGGCGCACAACATTCTTTCGTTTCCAAAGGGCGATTTGAGCCACCGTGGTCACAGCGCACGGTACTTCTGAAATGGCTGATCAAGGGCAAGGCCATAATGGATGTCGAGGGGCGGAGATCAACCATGCGGGCGGGTGATCTGGGAATTTATCTGCCTTTGATTCCGCATCGTTTCTGGGCGCTCACCAATATCAATGAATTTTGCTGGTTTTCGCTCGATGGGCCGTTGGCCGAGCAGTTTGTCTTATCGCTGGATCTGCGGCCAGGCGTTTACAGCGGCATGGAACCGCCGGTGAAGGAAATTCATCAACTCATGCGTCGGCTTAAAGATTACACCATCCAGGGGCGTCGGCGTGCCAGCCTTGCGGCCATCACGTTGCTCTATCGGGTGGCTGATTCATTACGCACCAGCGAGGTGGCAACAATTGTGCGCCGGGCTGAGCACATCATTCAGCAGGAGTTTTCCAATCCTCATCTTGCCGCCAGACTTATCGCCGATCGAGTGGGATACCATCGAGGATCCTTAAGCCGCCTGTTTCACCAGCAGACCGGCCTGACGCTGATGGATTACATCACCCAGGTGCGATTACAGGAAGCTCGGACACTTCTGACGCAAACGCATGAGAAAGCAGGGGAAATAGCCCGTAAATGCGGCTTTCTCGATTTGCCTTATTTCTGCCGCTGGTTGAAGAAAAATACCGGACAAACCCCCGGTGAACTGCGCGATCCATCCAAGTTTGCGTAAGCTGAAAAATGCCTTTTGGCCACCGCGTGCGATAACTCACTGCGATCAGGAATTTGCGGCATTCGTGTGGCGAAGCGGTAGTTCGCCGACGTGCCACGCTCTCCCGGAGACAATCGCGGACCGCAATGATGTTGACTGCGGGCCGCAAATCGGGAAAAAAGTTGCGATTCCCGTATAATCAAGAGACTATAGTTGTCGCAATCGTGAGGAGTATATGGAATGAATCGTCGATATCTGCTGCCCTTTAAAACCAAACGTTTGCCCCAGATTCACACCGATGTGCTTATTATTGGCGGCGGTGTGGCCGGTTTGCGGGCGGCGGCCGCGGCGGCCGGCGAATCATTGGATGTGCTGGTGGTTTCCAAGCACCAGTTGTCGGAATCAAACACCTATTATGCCCAGGGCGGCATTGCCAGTGTGATGCAGGCGGACGACAGTTTTCAGAGCCATATTGAAGACACGCTGACGGTGGCATGCGGTTTGGGTGATCGGCCCGCCGTGGAAACGGTGGTGCGCGAAGGCCCGGCCCGAATTGAGGAACTTATTCGGTGGGGGGCTAACTTTGACCGGGAAACCGATGGCCGACTGGCTTTTGCCCGGGAGGGTGGACATTCATTTGCGCGCATTGTTCATGCGTTGGGGGATGCCACCGGGCGAGAGTTGGCAAACTGCCTGATGGGGGTGGTCCGTAAGCACGAGCAGGTATCAATATTGGAACATACGTTTGTTCTGGATCTGGTAACGCGTGAAAATCGCGTGTTGGGCGCACTGGCATGGAATCAGCAGCGCGGATTATTTATTATGTTTGGCCGCAAAACCATTCTGGCCAGCGGCGGTGCCGGTGCTCTCTATCGTGAAACGACCAACCCCTCAATTGCCACGGCTGACGGCCACGCCATGGCCTGGCGCGCCGGGGCAACACTTCGAGACATGGAGATGGTGCAATTTCATCCCACCACCATCTATATTGCCGGTTCCGCCAGATCTCTGGTCAGTGAAGCGGTACGGGGCGAAGGGGCAAAACTCATTGATAAAGCCGGCTACCGCTTTATGCCGGATTATCATGCCCAGGCCGAGTTGGCTCCGCGCGACGTGGTATCCCGCAGCATCATGACACAGATGGCCAAAACGCGCACCACGCATGTATTTCTTGACTGTCGGCACATCGGTGAAGAAGCGTTCAAGACAAGATTTCCCGGAATTTATCAGGTATGCATGCAGTTTGGAATTAATCCAGCGAGGCAGCCGATTCCAGTGCATCCCAGTGCGCACTATATGGTGGGCGGAGTGGCGTGTGACTTGCTCGGGCGAACGGATGTGGAAGACTTGTATGCCATCGGTGAAGCCGCCTACACAGGCTTGCATGGAGCCAACCGTCTGGCCAGCAATTCACTTATTGAAGCGCTGGTATTCGGCAAGCGTGCCGGTGAAGATGCCGCCGCAGCGCTGGCCGGACAAAGCCGTTCATTGGAAGTTCCGATTGTGGCGGCGGAAATTGCGCCCAGTGAGCGCACGGAACTTGATATACAGGATGTATTTGGTTCCTTGCGATCCCTGATGTGGCGTAATGTTGGCATCGAGCGCGTCGGGCCGCGATTGGATGAAGCCGTGGAAATTATTGATTTCTGGTCGCATTATCTGCTGGACAAAGTCTTCGACAAGCCTGCGGGGTGGGAACTGCAGAACATGCTGCAGATGTCACGACTGATTACCGCGGCGGCCGGAGCAAGGCAGGAAACCCGCGGCGTGCATTTCCGAACGGATTATCCTGAACGTGACGATCGCAACTGGAAATGTCACCTCGATTGGCGCGCGATGTCCAAAATCCCCATGAAAACCGCCGTGAATAATGAGTCAGTCGATGTCAAGGCCGGAGTGGGATAGGCTTTCAAAGCACCGCAAGATGCTCGTAGGCCATTTTCCATGCCTGCGCTGCGGCGGCGGGGCGGTAGGATTCGCGGCGATCACTGGCGAAGGCGTGCGGTCCGTCGAACAGCGCCAATGTATAGCGCTTCTTGTGTCTTCCCAGTGCTTCCACAATGCGCGCATGTTCATCCGGAGGAATATGCGTGTCTTCATTGCCATAGGCAAGAAATAGCGGGGCCGAAAGATTCGTCAGATTTTCCTCTGTCAGCAGACTCGTGCGTCCCAGACGATCCGGTGCCGCCGGAGCAATCGAACCGCCATAAAACGATACGGCGGCCTTAATTCTTGATCCGAGCCTGCATGCTGCCATAAAACTGATCCGTCCACCCATACAGAAGCCGATCGTCCCGCATCGCTGCGTGTCCGCTTCGGGTTGATCATTGAGCCGATCAATATTCTGTGTGATGTGCTCCATGATGGTGTCGGATTGTAGGT
>JAKAZF010000259.1 GCA_021826605.1 Planctomycetota bacterium
TAACCCCCCGGCTCGCGCGGGGAGTTGCACGGATTTATATTCTGGGGATCACCTGCATTTGAACGATTTCGCAGAGAATTCCCTGCTGCTGGCGGATATAATGTTCCACCGCGTCAATTGCTCTTTGGTCTTGTAGATAGCGGTCGCTGCCGCCGTGCGTCCACCAGCGGCCGGGACGGCCTGCCTTATTACTGAGTTCCGCAGAAGTTACGCCTTTGAAAATTCTGAGAATCGCCGAACCATCGTCGGGGCAACGGGTGGTCAACGTATGGATATGGCTGGCCATGATTGCAGCGCGAATGATGAACCAGTGGCGCTGGGCCGCTGCCTTTACGAGAGCCTCGGCGGTGGTTGCGGCCTGGCCGTAGTTTAACCAGACTGTATTATGCTTCTGGAGGCGTTGTGCCGAGGCAAGCGTTCTTGCGTCGCCGCGCGAATAGGGGGTGCCACGTTGGTTGCGTTTAGGTTCAAAGGTGCCATCTTCGCGAAGTGTGTTGGAGACATAACCGCGTGGATCGCCCGGCAGCCATGTGCCGTAAGTGGTCCAGGTGATGAACAGTGCAAATGGTGGGTTGGACATTTCATCTCCTGGAGAGGGATCCGGGGGGATAAACCCCCCGGCTCGCATAACGAACTGCACGGGCAGCGGGATTACCCCCGGCTCGCATAACGAACTGCACGGGTGCCGGGATAATTATCGGCGCATTGGATTTCCGTGCATGAATTATCGTCGATTAGATTGGAATCCACTATCGCCGGAACCACCGGAGAGAAATACTGCGAGCCGCCGGGTTTATCCCGGCGGGTTCCCACGGGGATAAACCCCGTGGCTCGCGCAAGGAACTACACAGGCGTCGGGATAACCACCGGCTCGCGTTGGGAACTGCACGGGCGTCGGGTAACCACCGGATCGCGTTGGTTATCCCCGCAAACCTAATGAACAGATAATTTGCGGATTCAGGTCATGGGGGTTTTCGCTGATGCTGCATAACTGATTTTCGGAACGCAGGTCGATGGCCAGTTTCACCAGCGCATCGTCGTCAACATGGTCCCGGATGCGCCGGGCCAGTAAATTCTGCGCGGACGCTTTCAAGGGATAACGGTAAATCTCGTCGAGCACTTTATCCAGATCAGCCGGGCGAAAAAGGCTGTTGGCGGTGCGGGCGTGCAACGCTTTGAGGCGATCATACACCTTGCGGCGCACGCTGCGAGCTCCGCCGAGCTGACCGCCGACACGATTCTGGTCTTTGGCGGCCAGTTCCAGCGCCTGGCCGACCAAGTCATTATGTCCGGGCAGCCGTTCGGCGGGCAGCGTCTCGGCGGGGCATTGCGCGGCTTGGAGAATTTCCAGCGGGGATTCGGTGACAACCTGTCGATGCGCGTCAAGGAAAATCAAGGAATTATTGCCCTGCCCGGTTTGCACGAATGTTACCACGCCTTCAGGATGTGCAGCAGGGCCAGTCGCCGGACGGGTGGAATAAATAACATTGGGCAGATCCTCAATGGTTTTGGCCAGCGCGGGATTATTTTTCACCGCGTTTTGCCAGATCTGATAGGCATAGGAGGAAATATCCACATCGGATTCCTCCTCCTCTTCCAGAACCCGGGAATTTTCATTGTAAAGATTTTTGAACAACTCCAATTCGTTGACGGGATCGCCTTCAATAAGCATTTCGTCGGCACCGATGACTTCCCCTTCCTGTCTCTGGCGCTGCCGGATGCGCTGGTGCAAACGGATAATGCGTTCTACGCCATCGGCGGGCAGAAAGCTGTAACACAGAATCTGATGGGCCTGCTGCCCGATGCGGTCCACGCGGCCCACCCGCTGAATAATACGGATCAGCGCCCAGGGCAGGTCATAATTGACAATCATGGCGCAGTCCTGAAGATTCTGCCCTTCGCTTAATACATCCGTGCTGACCAGCACGCGCAATTCATCCGCTGGGGCAACTTGCCTTTGATTGCTTTCCGGGCTGAAGCGGTGGGCCAGAGCCGTGGGGTTGTCGCTCTCACCGGTGACCACGGCAAGATTTCGAATATCGGCCTGCTTTAGCTGCCGGTAAAGATAGTTGGCGGTATCGGCGAACTGGGTGAAAATCAGAATTTTTTCACGCGGGTGGACCTTTTGCAGCATGTGGATCAATTCGCGAAGCTTATGATCACGTGCGGGATTCCATAGGCCTACGGCACTGCGAACGGATTCCAAAGTGGCGATGTCCTGCCGCAAATGTTCGACCAGCGCGGTATCAAAAAAAGCCGCCGGAAGCCAGCGGTACCGGTTGTTAGCCTTGAATCGGACATAAAGCGTGGCGATGTCATCGGGAGAATCGCCGTCGGGGATCCCCGCGTCGGCTACTTCGCCGGCCATATCCAA
This sequence comes from Planctomycetota bacterium, assembly GCA_021826605.1. The sequence goes on from JAKAZF010000259.1 coordinate 2,375, forward strand.
AAGTGCATCCGCGTCATTGATGCCGGTTTCAAAAATAGCGGCATCACTGGAGCCAATGGGGACATCCAGACCGTTTTGCAGCGCATGCAGAGTAACTTTGTCACGCAAAATATGCCGGTCCATGGTCAGTTCAAACGCGGCCCCACTGCTCTCCAGGCGTTTGAATAAACCTGTGCGGCAAAAGCCGATCAGATGCTTCCCGGCGCGGGCCAAGTCGTTGATCAGATCCTCATGCTCTTTTTTTGCATCCGGGCGGTACAGTCCGATTTTTACATAATTGCCCAGACCGTAGCGCGGCAGGTGCAATGTGTTAATGGCATTGACCGTGGCATCGCTGAACATGCGGGCATATTGATCCTGCGGGTCTTTTTCATTGATGGAAAATAGGACGCTTTTGGCGAGGCGATCCGGGAAATAAGAACGCTTTCCGCTGGTGAATTGCAGATAGGATCGGCCATTTTCCGGATCAACTTTTGCATAATTTCTCTTAATCCAACCGCGGGTGCGCCGGATCAGGAATTGATCCATGAGAATGCGCCAATCTTCAGCCAGATCGCTTTTTTCAAAAGCGACAATCGTATGTGGGTCGGCCTGGGTTTGCGCGGATAAAACGTCCAGCCCGCGCGTGCGGATAAAATGTTCAGGGCGCACGGGAAGCTGGGCTTCCGGGTCAAGAAACAGCCGCAATTGACTGGATAAATCCAGCAGGGTTTTGTTGTACGGCGTAGCGGTCAGCAGAATCACCTGGCAGGTGGCGCGCTCGATGTAATCGCGGACGGCTTTATACGCGGCGGTTTCGCGGTTGCGCAAATTATGGCTTTCGTCAATGAGCACGGTGCGGAACGGCTTTTCATCCTTTAACAGTCTGTGCACCAGACCTAACGACACGACTTTGGCATTGACGGCGTAACGAAGGCGGTAATCCTCCCACATGCCGATAAGGTTCCGGGGGCAGATGATCAGCGTTTCGTGATTTTTTTGCTCCTGGAGAACTTTAGCGATCGCCGAGCCGATCAGCGTTTTACCCAGGCCTACTACATCCCCGATCATCACGCCGCCATGACGCTCGATGATACGCGCCGCCATTTTGACCGCCGCCTTCTGGAAGTCCAGCAGCTTTTCGCCGAACTCATCGGGAATGTCATATTCCTCTTCACTTAAGCGCGCATCTGCGGCGAGGTGATACGCCATTTTAAGATATATGTGATAGGGCGGGGGCTGCGTTTCCCGCGCCCAACTGGCGTCAATTATTTCCACAAGTTCCTGGGATATGTCTATGCAGAAACGGTCATTCCACCGATCCAGAAACCAGCGTGCCAATTTATCCCAGGTATCGGCATCAGTAATATCGACGTTTAATTCACCCTGTTTGGACAATCCTGCCATAGTTAGATTGCTGCTGCCGAGAAAGCCGATCTTTGGATTTAACGCATCCGATCGCTGCAACAGGTAGAGTTTGGCGTGCAGCGGATGTTTGAGGAAAAGTTTGACGTGGAGTCTGCCCGTGCGGATTTGCCGCGCTAATCTTCGCAGACCGGCTTCATCGGCATCGGTGGGAGCGCCGAGGGTAAGCTGATCGCGGAAGCTTTCGGCCATTTTCTTTCGGAGCCGGGCGGCACCGGCATTGTCCATTTCGTCGGACGCCACAGGGTTGGCCGCCGCACGCAGTTGGTCTTCCTCCGCCGGGCGGTGCATGCCCACAAGCAACCGGCAGCAATTCCCATCGGTACCGGACCACTTCTCGACATACTGGTCGATATAGCGCCATCCGCGAAGATTAAAATAACCCACACAGAAATCCGCCCGCTGCGACACGTCCATCGCCTTTTGCAGCGTGGGCAGGAGTTGCAATTCGATATTGTCAAATATTTGTGGCACTTATGCGGTTCCTAAACGAGCTGGCGTTGAGAGTTCCCCGATTAAATGACCTTCATCCGGCCGTCAGCTTGGTAATTCACCAGGGCGATAATCTCCGCCCTGACTTCGGCGGGCAAAATCTCCCAGTCTTTCGCCAAGTTGGCCGCTTCGCGGCATTTTAACCATGGCCTTTACACTTAGGAACAGTACCAAAACAATTTCCCGAGTTGCGGGGCGATTGAATTGGGCACCGCCGACAAAACCAGCGGCTTTTTGAGGGAGGGCCGCGTTGCGGCGGCGGGATTTTTGGCGGTCGGCGGAGCATCGTGTCAGAGCACCGTGGTGATAACCCGGTGGTTGGTTCGCGGCACTAGATCAACCACCGGATTAGCATCCGGTGCTCTGCAAGTACCGGCGACGATGGCGTAATTGACACGGAAGGTTCTCCGAGGAGCCGCGCCCCACCACGGGCACGCGTTATACTATGGTTGACAATTTATCGAACTCCTATTAAAGTGATCGGAATAGTAGTAATTGGACTGTGAGATCAGGACATTCAGACGATGACGCTTAAACTTACGCACCTTAAGGAACTCGAGGCGGAAAGTATCCATATTATCCGTGAGGTGGTTGCGGAATTCCAGAATCCGGTGATGCTGTTTTCCAGCGGTAAGGATTCCTCGGTGATGCTGCACCTGGCGCGCAAGGCCTTTTACCCGGCCCGTGTTCCGTTTGCCTTTATGCACATTGATACCACCTGGGACTTTAAGGAAGTCTACGCCTTTCGTGATAAGCTCGTGAAGGAATATGACCTGAAGTTGATTGTGAGCACCAATTTTGAGGCTATTAAGGCCGGTATAAATCCGTTTGACTCGGGAAGTGTTAAGTACACCCATAACATGAATCTGCAGGGCTTGCTGATGGGGTTGAAGAAATACCAGTTT
>JAKAZF010000260.1 GCA_021826605.1 Planctomycetota bacterium
GCGGCATTGCTGTACCTTTTTGTTGGACCGCTGGCATTCGGCCAAAGCCTCAACAGTATTCTCTCCCGGGCGCGGACGGTTAAGGCACCGGGCAGCGGCATGTTCAAACCCGATGACAACGCGCATCCGTTCGGCACATCCAACGGCAATACGTCTCTGGCGGTCCGCAACGGCACGGTGACATTAAGCAATGGCACGGTACTTGCCGGAAAAGTATGGACGACATTGAAAACGCCCTTTCGGGTCTGGCTGGCCGACATCAAGCAATATCGTGATATTGATATACGTTTAATAAAAACCATCCGCGTGCACGTGCTGGCGGCAAAGCAAATCCGTGATTGGCGTTATCAGCAGGAAGGCAGCGACATCAAAAATTATTCCGGCAAGACCCGCCCGCGCATCAGCTTTGCATACACGTTTACCATGTTAAAAGGAAAGCCGATTACCGGAACGCTCGATGCCCCCCTGTATGTCCGGGCGCATGGCCATACATCGGATCTGATTATTTATAAACGTGTGGAGGGCAAACTTGGCGAAAAACTGTCGGCTGTGGTTTATGTAAAGTCCGTTACGCTTCAAGTAACACCGGCAATTGCGCATTATGCCGCCGGGCTGACCCGTAAACTGCCCATGATTCACTGGCGAAAAATGCTCGCATCGGCGCATGCCCGGAACTAGCCATGGATTCTGAAGCGCGTCAATGTTTATGCATGGCGGCCAGAGCCTTTTCCACTACGGGGCTGGTAATTTTACCCGCGTGAATATTCAGCCCTTCCGCCAGCCCCGGATCGTGGCTGGCGGCCTTGTCCCAGCCATTCTGGGCGATGGCCGCCACATAGGGAAATGTCGCATTGCATAACGCAAATGTGCTGGTGCGCCCAACCGCACCGGGCATATTGGTCACACAATAGTGAACCACGCCATCAACAATATACGTTGGCTCATGGTGCGTGGTGGGACGACTGGTTTCCGTACAGCCGCCCTGATCAATGGCCACATCCACCAGCACACTTCCATTTTTCATACGCTTGAGATCATCACGTGAAACCAGATGCGGTGCCCGATCACCTGGAATTAATACCGCGCCAACCACCAGATCCGCATGGGTTAACGCTTCACGCACGGTTTGCACATCGGAATACACCGTGGTCACATTGGCAGGTGAAACATCACTTAAATAGCGCAACCGTTCAAGATTTATGTCCATCAGCGTTACCCGGGCACCGAGACCCGCCGCCACTTTGGCCGCATTATGCCCGACAACGCCGGCTCCCAGAATCACCACATTCGCCGGAGCCACACCAGGCACACCGCCTAAAAGAATTCCGCGCCCCATCATGGGCTTTTCCAGATATTTGGCACCCTCCTGAATCGACATTTTTCCAGCAATTTCGCTCATGGGGGTCAAACACGGCAGAAGTCCCCGCTTATCACGAATGGTCTCATACGCAATGGCTGTAATCCCATGCGACATACATTCCATGGCCAGTTGCGGCGCTGCCGCAAAATGGAAATACGTTAACACCATTTGACCGGATACCAGCAAGGAATATTCGGCGGGCTGAGGCTCTTTGACCTTCACAACCAATTCCGCCTGCCGCCATATATTTTCCGCGCCAGGAACAATTTCCGCACCGGCCTGCGCATATTGCGAATCCTCTATGCCGCTGCCCATTCCAGCCTGACTTTCCACCACCACCCGATGACCATGGCGCGCCAGAAATTCCACTTCCGCCGGAATCATCGCCACGCGATATTCATCGCTTTTGATTTCTTTCGGAACACCAATAAGCATGTGACATCTCCTGTCGGATAAAATGGCCGCCACCTCGGTGATGATATTGTATCAGCGGGGCTGCATCACTTTAAGGGCGGTTGGCCAGCGTGGCGGCAAAAAACTGCCGTTTCGTGCGCAGCGTTAACGTCAGCGTCTTTTCCACCGATCGAATAGCTTCAAAATCGCCGGTAATGCGCGAAGGCCCCAACGCATCGGTGAAATATCCGCTGGCGCCGGTCAGGCGTATATCGCCATCCACCAGCGAAGCATGCATTTGCCGGGCATGTCGACCGTCATGTAATCGGACAAATCCCGCCCCCTGATACATCCCGCATCCATTGGGTGTAAATATCAGATAGCGGATCGTGGCATTGATGGCAGTGGATAAAATGGGAGTGACACCGGGAATGGGCTTCCAGAATACACGAAGAATCATGACTTGCCGCACCGTGCCGCCGTTGGGAGCTTTGGTTTTAGCAAGGAGAATAAAGTGATACGCCTGATCTCTACTGAACCTGAAATATCCACGGGTGAATTTCGGGCGAAGGGTTGCGGCACTTCCAGGTTTGACCGGTTTAATGCGCATGGGACCAAAGGATTTGCACCCGCTCAAACCGGTTGCAATGATCAAAAGGGCCAGCGCTATGACATTTCGTTGCTTCATGCCAGTAGCATAATCGCCTTTTAGTTCCGGCGAAACCGATCAGCTCGCTTCCTTAACGGAACCTGATTTGCCGGAACATTGCCAAACTTGCCGGCCACGCTCGAACAGCAACCTCAATGACCAAAAAAGCTTGGCAGATCGTTAAAAATAGTCACGTATAAAAATATACCCGCAATCAGAGTAATGCCTATAAGCTGGATGGCTGTCTGCACTTTGACTGATAGCGGTCGGCCGCGAATTTTCTCAATAAGCAGCATGACAAATAATCCGCCATCCAGCACGGGCAGGGGCAGGAAATTAATAACCGCCAGGTTGACCGAAATTAATCCCAGAAAATACAGCAGCATGGTATTGCCCATGCTCTCGGATTCATAGAGAATCGGAACGATGCCAACCACGCCATGCAATTCATGCGCCGGAACAGTTCCCGAACCCAACCCGCGCAACGTGCTGTACGTGCGTAATATCCAATTCCAGGTGTGATTCAATCCCATGGCCACTGCCCCATACACACTGCGGCTCTTCTGCAGGCGAAGCGCCGGCAACAGCGCCAGTCCGATCCGATAATGATACTGCCGCAAAAAGGCCATCCATTTGCCCTGCAGCGGGACGGAAACAGGTTTGGCGTTTCCGGCAAATACAATCTGTATCGTTTGGCCCCGCCATTTACCGGCTTGAGCAAACACGTTGTACCAGTTTTTGACTGGTTGGAATTCTGCCGCCGGCGCGCCCGCCGGTCCCATTGCGGCAATAGTCGCGCCCGGCCTGACCCCTGACGCGGCCATCGCATGCGTGACACTTCCAATTACCGGTGACGCAAAATCCAATCCCATGGCCACCCCAAGGAAGCCCTTGCCCGATTGACTTTTCGGCGTGCAGGTAATGGTCATGCGTTTCGTTCCACGCAACACTTCCACGCTGATGTTCTGCCCGGGATTTTTTTCTATGCTTTTTCGAAATGATTCAATATCCGGGTTGGTCAAAGTTCCGACGCGCAATATCACATCTCCGGCCTTAAGACCGGCCTTGGCTCCGGCGCTTCCAGGTTCGACGGCCTGTAAAACAATGCGCGGGTACATGCCCAGTATCGGCGGAATGGAGGTTACCCAATTTCGCATATCCAATGTCGCACGATCGGCGGCGTGGTATATTTTTCCAGTCTTTGACCGCAGCGTAAATTTCATCAAATGGCCATTGGATCTCTGGATCAGATCATACAACTGCCCCCAATCGTGCACTGCAACGCCGTCACATGCCACAATCCGGCAGCCGGGTCGAAAAGCCGCCTGCTTTGGATCGAGTTTGAGAAGTTTTTGATAATTGGACTGTGACATCGGCGGAATATTCAGCGATGGCGCGGACTGTACACCGATACTCAGCAACCCGCCGCCCGGCGGGATGACCGCCTTGAGAGTGACGTCGCGAACCGCTTTGCCGCCATTGGGATGGTATTGCAGATTAATCGGCTGTCCACGGCTCCCCAAAGCTGCCGCCATTTGTAAATCCGGAAATTCCAGAAATCCGCGCGGCTTGCGATGATTGATGGAAATGATTTCGTCTCCCACATGCAGTCCCGCTTTCTGCGCCGGACTGTCATACGCCACGCTGCCAATGATCGCCGGTTGAACCTCCAGCCCCAGACGGAACACAATGGCAAATACGATAATGGCAAAAATGATATTCATGGTCACGCCGGCGGAGATAATGATCATTCGCTGCCAGACCGGCTTTTTACCAAATGAGGCCGGATCTTCGCTGACCTTCGCCGGGTCCATGTCATCTTGACCCAACATGCGCACATATCCGCCAAACGGCAGCCACGCCAGACGATAATCGGTTTCTCCAAGAACCGGCTTTTTTTCCAGATCCGCGCTGTCAGCGCGTTCGGAGGTTGCATCGGCTTTTGGCGGCCCGATTTCAACGTCTCCAAACGAGAACCCCACTCCTTTTCTCCAACCGCATAATCTCGGGCCGATACCGACCGCAAAAACATCGCAACGCACACCAAACGATTTGGCCGCTAAAAAATGGCCCAGTTCATGAAAGAATATCACGGAACCAAAACCGATCAGCACCAGCAGGCCTTTCCATACGCTGTCGGCCGCGCCAAGCAGCGAATAGGCCAGAACCATGGGCAAGCCGATGGAAAGCAGCATCACCCGCCCGCGCACAAGGTTTCGCCGTAATCTTTGAGCTGTTAATTGACTATATGGGGCTGTCATAGAGCCGCCTCCGCACGGGCCCAGGCATCAGCCGCCAATAAATCAGCAAGCTTGGGCCGGGCCACAAAACCGTGATCCAGATGTTTCTTCAATACGCCGGATGTGATGGCAACAATTCTGCCAAATGTAATTTTTCCTTCGCGAAACAGTGCATTGGCCGTTTCATTGGCGGCATTAACCACCGCCCCGCTGGTACCGCCGCGTCGGATGACTTCATACCCGATTTCCAATGCGGGAAAGCGCCCATCCGGCTGTTCAAACGTCATTTCCCTTATTTTCGTCCAATCCAGTCGCGAACTGCACCCGGGGTGACGTTCAGGGTGGGTTAATGCATATTGAATGGCCGTTCGCATATCTGGAGTTCCAAGTTGCGCGATGATGCTGCCATCCACAAATTCGATCATACTGTGAATAATCGACTGCGGATGAATGACAACATCAATACTTTCCGCCGGAAGATTAAAAAGCCAATGAGCTTCAACAATTTCCAGAGCCTTATTCATCA
>JAKAZF010000261.1 GCA_021826605.1 Planctomycetota bacterium
TACCGCGGAAAAAGGGCTTCCGCCAAATTTATACTATCGGAGCCGGATTCGAGCCGACAACCGATCGGTTAATCCCGGCGCGCCGGGACTCTACCATTGAGCTACCGCGGAAAAAAAGGCTTCCGCCAAATTTATACTATCGGAGCCGGATTCGAGCCGACAACCGATCGGTTAATCCCGGCGCGCCGGGACTCTACCATTGAGCTACCGCGGAAAAAAAGGCTTCCGCCGGCTTTTATGGGCAGAGCCGGAATTGAACCGGCGACACAAGGATTTTCAGTCCTTTGCTCTACCAACTGAGCTATCTGCCCGCCGAGCCAAACAATTTACGATACCATGCCAGAAACTGCAAGTCTACGCCACATTTTTGCCACCCCGCAGTTGTCGGCCGGCCCCACTTATCCTATTATTACTCTTCCACCATCCGGCCGGATGCCCGAGTGGACTAAGGGAGCGGATTGCAAATCCGCGATTCGTGGGTTCGAATCCCACTCCGGCCTTTGTCCGAATTGCTTTGACCTGTGCATTTATCCCCAATCTCTGCGACATGGGCTAAAATGGATCTATGACGACGCCGCAGACACTTTACATAATTGATGGCCATGCGCAAATTTATCGGGCGTATTATGCCCTTCCGCCCCTGAATGCACCTTCCGGCGAACCTACCAACGCCACGTTTGGTTTTGTTTCGGCGCTCTTGAAACTGCTGCAGAACCAACGACCGTCGCGTCTGGTTTTGGCCATGGATGCCGGCTCCAGTGGTCGCGAGCTTTTGGACAGCCAATACAAAGCTCATCGCAAACCAATGCCCGATGACATGCGCCCGCAGATTCAGCGCATTATGGATATCGCCCAACTCATGGCTCTGCCAACACTGCGCATTGCCGGGTTTGAAGCGGATGATGTTATCGCCACGCTGGTACAACGCACTATCGCACAAGTTGATCCACCGGATATTTTTATCTGTTCACGTGATAAAGATCTTGACCAGCTTGTGGGAGATAAGGTTCGGCTTTATGACATTCAAACTGGTGAAACAATTGATGCGGCCGCACTTATAAAAAGTAAAGGGTATTCACCGCAGCAGGCCGGCGATGTGCTGGCGTTAACCGGTGATACGGCGGATAACATTCCCGGCATTCCGGGCGTTGGCCCGAAAACCGCGGCTAAATGGATTTCCCAATTCGGGAATTTGGATAATGTCATCGCCCACGCCCCTGAAATACCGGGAAAAATAGGCCAGGCCCTGCGCGACAACCTTCCGATTCTCGCCCAATCGCGGCAACTGGTGCAACTGCGCTATGACGTTCCGCTGGAATTACCCAGGGCGGATTTTGATCCCGCGTCTCTGGCGAAACTGGAACCGATATTTCATGAGTTGCAGTTCCAGCGACTTTTGCCGGTCTTAAGACAAACGCAACAGGTGTTCGGAATAGCTCCGCCTCCGATTCTGGTGAACGCAAAGCCTTCTGCTGCGGTCGTTGCAGCGCCCAGGATGCCGTCCGGAATGGCTGCACCTAGAGGTCTTTTCGATACATCGGAGGAGGCTTCGCCAGAAGTGGTAACAGAAGTTCGCACCCCTGTTCCCTCGGTGGTTTCCTCCGTACCGGTGCCTGTCGCCGCAGAACTCCATCGCGTGCAGGGAGACTACCGCCTGGTCAACGGCCAGGCCGCATTAGATGCGATGATTCAGGAAATCCGCGCGACCTTGGATAACAGCGCTGACCGCTGGTTGGCGGTGGATACGGAAACGGATTCGCTTTCCGCCCTGGAATCCCGGCTGTGCGGAATATCGCTTTCCACCCGTGAAGCTTTAGCATGGTATATTCCGGTGATGGGGCCGGGCTGCGAGCTGTCTATTGACGAAGTTTCGGCGGCCTTAGGTCCGCTTCTGGCGGACAAAAATATCCGTAAAATCGGCCAGAATTTGAAGTACGACATGCACGTTCTGCATCGGCATAACATGCCGCTGGGTGGAATTTATTTTGATACCATGGTCGCCGGGTATCTCGTGGATGCCGCAAGGCAGAGCCTGTCCATGGATTCTCTGGCGGCGGATTATCTTCAACTTCGGCCAATTCCCATTTCCGACCTTATCGGGTCGGGCCGCAACCAGGGCAGCTTCGCCGATGTACCACTGGATCGGGCCACGCAGTATGCCGCTGAAGATGCGGATGTTACGTATCGCCTTGCGGTTGCGCTGTTTCCGCTGATTCATGCCATGGGCATGGATAAACTGATGTTTGAACTGGAAATGCCCCTGGTGGAAATTCTCGCGGAAATGGAGCGCACGGGCATCAAAGTCAATAGGCGGCACCTGGAGGAACTGGGCCTTCGCCTGGGGAAGAAAATTGATTCTCTGCGACGGCAGATCATGCAGGCGGCAGAGACTGATTTTAATCCTGATTCCCCCAAGCAACTGGCGGAAGTGCTTTTTGAAAAGCTTCATTTGCCCAGCGGAAAAAAGACCAAAACCGGTTACAGTACCGATGTGGAGGTTCTGGAATCCCTGGCGGATCAACATGCGGTGCCGGCTCTGGCGCTGGAATACAGACAGCTTGGAAAATTGAAAAATACCTATGTTGATTCCTTAATTCAGGAAGCCGCCCGAACGGGGCGGGTTCACGCCCAATTTAATCAGACGGTTGCGGAAACCGGCCGACTTTCCAGCAGTAATCCAAATCTGCAGAATATTCCCATTCGAACCGATGAAGGCCGCGAAATTCGCCGGGCTTTCATTTCCGGCGGTACCGACAAGGTGTTGCTGGCCGCTGATTATTCGCAAATTGAACTACGAATCATGGCCCATTATTGCCGGGAGCCGGCGTTGACAGAGGCGTTTTCCCGCGATCAGGATATTCACCAGTTTGTCGCTACCGAAATTTATCACGTTCCGCTTGATCAGGTCACCGCTGATATGCGACGGGTCGCCAAAACCGTCAACTTTGGAATTATTTACGGCCAAACCTCTTTTGGCCTCAAGCAAGTGCTCAAAATTTCGCAAAGCCAGGCCGAGGCATTTATCGCTGCTTACAAACTTCGCTTTCCCGGTATTGCCGGATTCGCCCATGATTGCATCGCGCAAGCCATGCAGCATGGCTTTGTCACGACGATACTGGGCCGCCGGCGGCCGATACCGGAAATAAATTCCCAGCGGCAATCCACCCGCAACTTTGGCCAGCGAGCCGCAGTCAACAGTGTCATTCAGGGTTCCGCGGCTGATTTAATTAAACAGGCGATGGTACGCATTGCAAAACGCATCGATGGCGATTCCAGAATTAAAATGCTTTTGCAGGTGCACGATGAACTGGTATTCGAGTGTGACAGCTGTGCCGCCGAGGAATTCGCTGCCCTGGTTCGGACGGAAATGGAACAAGCCATGATCCTGACTGTACCGCTGAAAGTGGACGTTCATTGGGCAGAAAACTGGCTGGACGCGAAATAATTCTCCGCGTGCCATTGAACTTATGGCGGTTTTTCCCGATGATACCATGGTTTGGTGGTTTTATTCGCCACATGAAACCACCGCCCAATGTCGTTTTGACCGCTGCCGTGTCATTGGAGGAGAATATTCATCAATGGCGACCGTTGAACTTAAGCAGGTATCCAAAATTTATCCCGGCGGCGTGCGCGCTGTAAACAGTATTAACCTCACGATCAAAGATCGGGAGTTTGTGGTGCTCGTTGGTCCATCAGGTTGCGGCAAAACGACCACGTTGCGTATGGTGGCGGGGTTGGAGGAGATTTCTGAGGGAACATTAAGCATTGATGGCCGCGTGGTGAATAATGTGGCGCCCAAGGATCGTGATATTGCCATGGTTTTTCAGAATTATGCGCTGTATCCGCACATGAGCGTTTACAAAAATATGGCATTTTCCCTGCAACTGCGGCGGCGGGAACTGGGGTTGACCAAACAGCTTATTGATCAGCGCGTGCGTGAAGCCGCTGCCGTTCTCGGCCTGACTGATTATCTGCAACGCAAGCCCAAAGCGCTTTCCGGCGGGCAGCGGCAACGCGTGGCGGTGGGGCGGGCGATTGTCCGTGACCCTAAAGCGTTTCTCTTTGATGAGCCGCTGTCAAATCTCGATGCCAAACTGCGCGTGGAAACACGCTCGGAAATTAAAAAGCTCCACTTGCGTCTGCAAACCACCACCATTTATGTCACCCATGATCAGGAAGAAGCCATGACGCTCGGTGACCGTATTGTGGTCATGAAAGACGGCTTGATTCAACAATGCGCGCCGCCGCTGGAAGTCTATGAACATCCTGTCAACCGGTTTGTGGCGTCATTTGTCGGCACGCCGCCGATGAACTTCTTTACCGGCACCCTGCACAACGCACGGGAGTTTGTTTTCGGGGATCAACGTTTGACGCTGCCGGAAAAATTGACGGAAAATCTGGGCGAAAGTGCCAATGGGCCGATGGTTCTCGGCGTGCGCCCGGAGTCGATGTCGCTATGTAATGAGGGGCGGTTTGCCGGAGAGAATAATTGCATCCGCGGAACCGTCAGTGTCATTGAACCGCTGGGGGACAAGGTGGACCTGTACTTCACTTTGGCTAATCAATCGCAGATGGTGTGCCGCACCGACGCCCATCATTTGGCGGGAATCAGCCCGCAATCCCCGGCCAGTTTTTTTGTGGCCATGAATAAATGTCATCTTTTTGAAGCTGATGCCGTTGGACGCAATGTGTCACTGGCAGGCCGTTAAGGCCCCCGTCTGAGGTAATTATTCAATAGATCCCACCGCGTCGAGCCTATTGCGGCCTGCCATCCGCGTCCGCGATCAGGCGCTGGAGTTTTTCAAATGATTCCACATCATCTTTAAGTTCCAGCAACGGCGGCAGCTCGCGTCGAATGTGAGCCAGATCAAGCTTGCCGCGCTGCCGCACCAGAACGCTGCCAACATCGCCCCAATCACGATCGCGGCCCGCGAAAACCTTGTGAATAACAAGATCTTCAGCGGAGCAGGTTGTCAGCGCTATTTGATCGCTAACCGCCCATACGGTAGCACGCTCTGTTGACGCCTCCTCAAACGGAAATGCGCCCAAGGCGAAATCCAAGGCGATTCCACTGGCCGTTTTCGCCAGCAGCACACGGTGCTCCAATGCAAAATTGCGAGCATTGCTTAGTCGCGCCGGAAATTTTTCCAGCAGGGTGTCTACA
>JAKAZF010000262.1 GCA_021826605.1 Planctomycetota bacterium
ACTGATTAAAAGTCGTGCCGTTCCCCCCATCACTAAACGCATTGCGGCCTTGCCATTGACATTACTCCTTCTCGCGGGCCTCACACTGGCCCATCCCAATGAGCTGCTGGCTAAAACGGTGCGGTACAGGACGGCACCGCATCCCGGACTGGTGCTCATCAAAGGCACCTCCACGCTGCACAATTGGACAATAAAATCGCGCGGTCTTGGTGGAGTCGCCGTCTTCCAAACGGTTAAAAAAGATAAACATGTCGCATTTATATTGAAGCATATCCATCTGACGATTGCGGTCATTTCGCTAAAGGGAAGTGACGGCAGCGGCATGGACGCTACGATCGACCGCAAACTGATTTCAGGCCAAAACCCGAAAATTATCTTTGTGCTTAAAAAAGCGGTTTTGATTCACCATTCCGGCATGCACCTGCCATGGTCCACTTGGAATGCGACGGGCACATTAACCGCTGCCGGCCGATCAAAACTTGTTCATTTGAATTTGAAAGTTCTTGTGGCGAGCAACGGTACGGTTTCAATCGAAACCAGAACCGTGCTGAAGATGACCGACTTTGGCATCAGTCCGCCGACGGCCATGCTGGGTGCTATTCGGTCAGGTAACAAAATTAAAATAAAGGTACTTTGGAATCTGACGCCCCGGCGCACGGCCACCCCGGCAGACGCGGCGAATACGCCGGGTGGTCAGCCTGGAAAGTGATTGGCACGTCCAAGCGGATTGAGATTGTAACCATCCATGGTGGTATCGCTTCTAATTACCATTTGACACGGAGTTGCCAAGCCAGCGATAGCCGGCCTTACCTTGGCGAAGCGTAAGCATGATGCTTTCCGGTTGAACAAACCAGCGTACCGGCAAACTGTAGCCGATGCCGGTGGAGACCAGCGCGAAACGTCGGCCTCCGTCGCGGCCATGCGGGGAGGGGAATTCAAAAATTCCCCTCAGATATTGGCGGTTAACCACGGGGACAAACAAGGGCCCCAGCAGCGGTAAATCGACTTGTCCACCATGCGTATGACCGCACAACATCCAGTCCCAGCGATAATCGGCAAGTTGAACAATGGCATCGGGATTGTGCTGCAAACAAATCACGGGGGATGACGAATCGATATCCGCAAAGGCGCGCTTCGGGTCGCTGCGGCCGGTCCAAAGCTCGTCGAGGCCGACGAGGTAGAGATTGGTGCCATTGCGGCGCACGGTGGTGGATGCGTTGCACAAAAGATTGATGCCATGGGCGGCGAGCTTTTTACGCAAACGCCGATGGATCACCCGGTGCGATGATCTCTCCCCCACATGCCGCCAGGAATATTCATGGTAATCGTGATTACCAAAGACGACCCATACCCCGTGCGGTGCGTTTAACATGGGAAGCAATACATCAAGTGCGGGCAGAGCTTGCGGTCGATAGTCAATCAGATCGCCGGTGATGACTACCATGTCCGGCTTTTGCGCCAGCGCCCGTCGCAGCGCGGCCTGCAGGTAGACCGTGTGCGTCATGCCGGCGTGCAGATCGGTCAGGTGGAGGATGCTAAAACCATTAAATGCGTCAGGCAGATGAGGCAGATGCACCTCCAGTTGGCGCAGCCGCCATCGAAATGGTGCAATAAACCGCGGCCATATCAAGCAGCTTAAACCGCACCGTCCGGCGCATTTGATGGCCGCACCGATGTTCGGATGGCGAAAAATGATTCGCTCCAGATGGCGTTTTTTGAAATCACGCGAAAGATCAAATTGACTTACAGTCCGCTTCACGGAGGGTATTTATACTCCAAACCCGCATCAACAGGTGTTGCTCCTTAACGACCCGCAGCGGTGGCGTATGAGCATAGCAGTTGCACGAATGGTGTGAAACCGTCAGGCCAAATCACCATATATCGGCTATGGTTTTATGCAACTGATTGCAAACAAAGTCAATGCGCTGCGGCAATTTCAGCGGTGTGTCGCCTTTCACGCGGGTCAGAGATAACGACAAGGGGCCGAATATTATGTGCCCGGCGATTCAATATTCGGCGTAAAGGCGTCCCAGAAGCGTGAGTTTGCCATTTTTATGAAATAGGCCTGAACAGCCCAACGCTGTGAACCGAGATACGCCACCGTACGGATACCACGCATAACACTGCACAAACCTTAACCGATTGAGAGCCGGAAGAACCATACGCATGAAGCGTGCCACGGTGATTTCTGAATACTGGTTGGGATGTTGATGACTGGCACCCCAGTCGGCCGGGGCAAATTCTGTAATCCAGATCGGCCGATGGTAGAGAGCGTACGTCTTGTAAATCAACTGCAGGAAAGCGATTGGATCGGGTGGCCCATACCAGTGCACACAAACGAAGTTGACACGATCATGAAGTTGCGCGGCATCGCGCATGAACTGCATCATCCATGGCCCGTCAGGATGCACGCAGGCAGGGCTACCCAGAACCATGCCGGTGGATTCCAATTTCGGCCATAACTTCAGGGCCGTATGCACAGACAGATTGGATTGAGTGCTATTATCCGGCTCATTGAAAGTCAGGAGGTATGAGTAAGCGTTTTTACGATGTTGGCGAGTCAACCACTTAATGTCGGCACTGACGCCCGAAGGATGCCCCCACACCATCGGGATAAAATGCACATGTGGGGGGAGCTGAGATGGCGGATGGCAAGCCCATGTGTACACCCAACGGGCGTGCAATAGTTGAATGGTTTGCAACCATGTACGACCGCCGACGCCGCTACCGAGCGCAATACCTTTTTTAGCGGAATGGCCAGCGAGCCATTTTGGCAGGGGCGGTTTTTTTTTCTCACTTCTCTGGCCCTTGGCTGCAACGGATTGAACCAGCGGGCAACCGATGACAATCAGCGGCAAAAGCCGAGTGAACCAATTGCGCCAACAAGATTTGTGTTTCATGGTCACCCCCCGATGCCCCACCTTAACTCATAATCTATTCGCGGACGCCCGGTGCAGAATCGCGCGGAATACCTGCCTGATCAACCCCGCTCATCATCGTGCGCTACGCCGGCCTTAAGCGCGGCAATTTCGGCCTGCAAAAAGGCTTTTCGCTGTGCATCGTGGATATGGTCGATGATGGATTCAAATAATTGCAACGCCCGGGCGGAATCAGACAGGTAGCGAGCATAAATAATCCCAAGAATCTGCTTGATTTCATCATTATCCGCCCCCGTGCCGCCGAAACTTAGCACCATCTCGTAAGCGCCAGCCGCCCGTTTGAAATCCTTTTCCAGCATAAGCTCGTTGGCTACATCCAGCAGTGTATCGCGTGGCAAGCGGGCATCGGGAAATTTTTCCATCAAGTCACGATAGACGGCCGCCGCCCTGAGCAGGTCATGCTCGCGCCGATGTTGCTGAACCAGGCTGGCCAGGCGTGTCATTTCCGGGTTAGCGACGGAGACAGGCCCAGCGATTCTGGTTACGCCAGCGGCGGGCGGCGTGGGCTTTTCAAATGGGTTGTAGCCACGAGATACCATTTGGCGGTAGGCGGCGCGGCGACGATATCTGTTCAGGAGCGAAAGCAGATCGTAATGATCGCGTGGTACCAATCGAAGAAAAAGAATCACTATCCCGGTAATAAATCCCGTTAGATAGCCGGTGAGATGCGCCCAATGGGCGACATCATCGTTGCGGGTAAATGCGCCGTATACATCAAAAAGCAATATTTGAGCCAACACAAACCAGAAGCTGGCCACTTCAAAAATAATGACAAAAAACCACACACGAATATTTACCAGCGGGCAAAGTACCAGAAAAAGACCCGCCACCGCCGCGATGGAGCCCGATGCGCCCAAGGTGGGATTTCCATGCGCCGAGGTAAGCACCTGGCCGCAACCTGCCAATATGCCACCCGCCAGAAAAAAGAAAAGATAGGCCAGATGGCCGAGGCGGTCGTTGACCTGATTGCCAAAAACCCAGAGGAATATCATATTCCCGAGAATATGCATGATATTGGCATGCAGGAAAATGTAGGTGACGAATTGCACCATTTCCAGATGGCGAGGATTGAGCATAAATCTGGCCCAACCATGGGCCAAACCATAGGGATGCGCAGGTGATGTGGTGCGATGCGAAATAAGGTAAATCACCACGCAGGCAGCAATGAGAAAGTAATTCATATATGGGGTGCGACGCTGCGGCGCATCGGTTCCAACTGGTATCATTCATACCTCAAATCAGATTGCCAACTGCCGCAATTATTCGGGTAACGGTGGCGGCGGTCAAACCATGCGAATATTTGAGCGGTTGATATACTCCAAGGGTCGGATTGCACGGTGAGCCGCTTTATGATGGAGGTACCGATCCATGGAAAAACTTCGCGTTGTGGTCTGGAATGAAGGGCGTCATGAAAAATCGGACGCCGCCATCAAAAGCATTTACCCTGATGGCATTCATGGTGCCATCGTCAATGCGCTCAATCGCAACGGCAGCATTGCCGCCAGCGCTGCGACACTTGATGATCCGGAACACGGATTACCACAACGACGACTGGACCAAACCGACGTGCTAATCTGGTGGGGACACCAGGCACATGAAGCGGTAAGCGATGAGATTGTGAACCGGGTTTATGGGCGGGTACTGGCCGGCATGGGGCTGATTGTGTTGCATTCCGCCCATTTTTCCAAGATTTTCAAACGATTGATGGGGACCAGTTGTGATCTGAAATGGCGCGAGGCCAACGATAAAGAGGTGCTTTGGGTTACGGCACCGGGACACCCCATTGTGCAGGGAATTGACGACCATTTTGTACTTGATCGGGAAGAAATGTATGGTGAGCATTTCGATATACCCGAACCGGATGAAACCTTACTAATCAGTTGGTTCAGCGGCGGCGAGGTATTTCGCAGCGGGGTGACATATCGGCGCGGCATGGGCCGAATATTTTATTTCCGACCGGGACATGAAACCTACCCCACCTATCACAACCCTGCGGTTCAACGAGTAATCACCAACGCCGTGCTTTGGGCGAAGCCCACAGAGGCAGCTAAAGCACGCTATGGCCATCGTCCAACGCCAGTGTGACACCACCCTTTATAAGCGCTTCGCGGATGGCGCAGTCGGCCCCACCGTGCAAGTAGCTGGGCGCTATTTGCTGGTGTCCGGGTCGGTGACCGACTTGTGAGAAGCACCATTTGC
>JAKAZF010000263.1 GCA_021826605.1 Planctomycetota bacterium
AACTATTTTCTCTCCCATTGTTTTTTATGCGGAGTATGCGGCGGGCGGCTTTGTGGCCAGACCACCACCAGCGGCAAGGGATACCGCACCCGATATTATATTTGCTCCACGCACCACAACGGCGACCATGAACGCTGCCCAACGCGATACACGATACCCGCTGATACGGTGGAACCGCATATTCTCTCCCTGATCAAACGGGATCTGTTAAAACTGGCTGACGATCCACAACTTCAGGAATACGTCGCTGAGGAAATTGCCCGGCTCTCCGGCAATGATGATGACGCCCGGCAGCAGCTTCAGCGCCGCCTGGCCGAACTGGATCAGCAGACGGCCAAGTTACGGGATCATCTCAAGGCACTGGATGCCGTAACCGCGCAGGCTCTCGGCCTTTACGATGAGGCCAAGACCGCCGCCGAGGAACGCAAGAACCTTGAGGCTGAACTGCACCGGCTCCAGCGAAAACTGCCGCAGCTGCCGGATATGCGGGACATCGCCGAACGGTCACGGCAGGAGATTGAACACATGGACGACATATTCGCCAGCGGTACGGTAGACCAAAAAAAGGAATTTGTGGCGATTTACGTGAAAACCATTGAGGCTGATCCGAACGCCAAAAGCGTTAAAATCAGCCTCTTTCCGGCACTCTTTAGCCAGATATTAGCGGGGGAAGGATTCGAACCTCCGACCTCCGGGTTATGAGCCCGACGAGCTACCAGACTGCTCTACCCCGCGATCAATTTCTAATCGCATTATATTTTAGCACGGCTGCCAGTCGGATTTCACCCGACCAACTGCGTGCTTCGGCTTATGAATTCCATCTGGCCTTCATACGCCGAGTTCCATATTATGCCCGTTTCATGCCTTTAATGCAAACCGCTGAAACCGACACTTATTTTTCACTGGCGTTTATCCGCCAATACGTTACTATTATTTTTAGTTTACTCTTCGGTGTCGTGTATTTACATCGTCGCGTGGCGATGTATTTGTGTTTTTCAGTCCCTTATAAGGAGTCCTGTTATGGCCAAGGGCAACAACAGTCAGAAGAAGGAAGTCAAGAAACCTAAGAAGGACAAGAAGAAAAAGTAAGCCTGTGGCGTTTCGCCCGGCTTTGCCAATTTCTCTTAAGACTTCCATGCACTCTCAGGCCCTGTAAAACGGGCCTTTTTTATTTCTCCGCAAAAATACTGCGGATATAGTTCACCGTGACAACTCACGAACGATACCAATATAATTTCGCGGTTTTGCGCGGCCATTGAGAATCGCACCGCCGGCAGAGCCGGCGGCTTTGTGAGGGCCGGTAAGCGATGTTTTGGGAAATTATTCAGGCCCGCTTTTTCAGCCGTACCGCGTTGCACAAACGCATTTACCAGGATTTCTGCATTTGATTGACCACCGCCTTGGCCATGCGTTCGACTGCCATTTGTTCAGCGTCCGGCAGTTGCTGGCCGATTTGCGGAATCTCGGTGCTGGAGGCGGCGAAATTAACCCGTCGCGACAGCACGGCTCCGGTGCGCAGGTTTCGCCAGGTAAAATTCACCACCAGGGTAATTTGTGTTTCCTGCGGCAAATTCGTTTGGAAGCTGTTGCTTAAAACGCCTTCAGTGACCGTTTCAATGGTGCCGGTTAATTCGGTATCCGCCTGATTCATCGGTGCCAGTCGGTACGGCGTGCGCGATTCAATATTTTTATCAATGGCTTCCGTCAGGCGGAATTCCAAGCCGCGGCGAAAGGTGTGGTTTTTCCAGATGGGCACCGCGACAGTATGAATGCCCGCAGGATAAATGGATTTCATGGTGTATCCACACCCGGCGGGAAGTATCGTCAGGAGGATCAATGCAAGTATTCCCGCAAGGCTTCGCCCGGTGCGCACGATTTTCAGGGAGATAGTCACTTGATCGCCTCCGGCCCAAAATGCTCCACGAGTTCCTTTTTGGCGATTTGCGCCCATTGTGTATCCGGCCAGTCATTGATGACCCGATTGTAATAATATCGGGCGGCGGCCGGCTTGCTGAAGCGAATATAAAACCGGGCAATCTCCAGTTCCTTGTGGCCTTCAATCTGATAGATACGTTCTTCGAGAGCCTTGACCTGCAGCAATTGGGAAAAGTGCGGGTATTCCTGCGTGAGCGTTTCAAGTTGTGCATCGGCATTGCGCAGCGGTGTGAGGTCAAATTTTACGCCGCGGAAAGTGGCCAGCAGACATTGCACGTCCATTAACGTCGCTTTGACAACGAATTGGCTGTAGGGATACCGTCGCAGGAAGTCCTGATAAGACTGGAACGCCCGGTTAAAGCGCGCATCACTATAGTAGTAATCGGCGACACGAATGCCAGCCAGCTCTGCCAACGGTGATCCGCGCTGGCGATCTTGTATGCGGCGTAAAAGTTCCAGGGCGTCACCGGTCACCGGCAGAATACGCAGGCCCAGAAATTTGCGTTTGTATCCGCGAAGAAAGGCGCAGGCGATATTATATTCCCGCCGCAGGCACGGGCCATAGAGGGGACTGGTGGGGTAATTATCCAGCAAATCTTCATACGCGAACAGAGCCGTATATTTTTCTCCCATGGCGTTGTATGCATCCCCGCGCAGCAGCAGCACTTCCGGTGCCAGAGGATTGTTTTTGTTGGCGGTGATCCAACGGCGAGCCAGCTTGGGGATGTGTTGCGGTCGGCCTGAATTTAATTCGTGAATCATTTCCGCCACCTGTCCCGGCGGCGTATTGGGATTCGGTGCTACCAGAGGCACCCATACCCCATTCTGCAACAGCCAGGAAGGTGTGGGCCGGGGCACAATTACTAAAGCGCGGCAGTTACGGCCAAGTGCGGGCAGCCATAACAACAGCACGGCCAGCGCAACAATTCTCGCCGTCAGGCAATGCGAATCAAGGCGATGTTTCATGAACAATCTCATCGGCGAAAAGTATAGAGCAAAGGGCGGTCGGTTGCACGGTCTATGAACCTATCAGATCTTGGTGCCCGGCGCGCCGGGGCCGGAGGCAGGCCGCGGTGCCGAAGCAGTTGCGCCGCGATTGTCCCCCAGCATCATGCTTTGCAGGGGGTGGCCGATGGCCAGTCGCACGCCCGCACGGAACCGTTCCGCGGTTACCAGCATCACTACCAGCGCCAGCACCGGCCATAAGACATATCGGCCGACAATTAAGAGGCGCTGATCAAATGAAATCCCATGTCCCGGCGGCGGTAAAAAGGCTAGCGCCAGTGTGCTGTGTAATTCATGCCAGCCGTAGAGCACCCCGGGAATCGGAAAGCCGGGCAGCACATATTGCCAGGGGAAAACCATAAACAGCAGAATAACCGACCAGATAAAACTGCGCGTCATATTGGCCACGCCCGGTGCCTGCGCTACCAGAATGACCAGCAGCGTGACAAAAATAATAATGGCCTGCGAACCCGATGCCAGTAAACCCAGCAGTTGGGCAATCGGCGCAATGAGGTAATAACTTTCACGCCATTGTCGCCGAAGGTTCAACCGTCGCCCGGCCTTTTCGCCCATGACCATGCGGTCGGATTGATAATTTTCAATGCTTTGCCCATCGGCCTCCGCTGCGGGAAAATGCTGGAGGCTTTCCGGTAAGCCGGCTCGCAGAACTGGTTGCTGTGTGGGATTTGACCAGGCGCTGCGATGGCGTGGCAAATGGTGCACCACAATTACCGGGTTGCCCCCACGGTACGGCTGGGTGGTAAAACGCATCAGAATAAATCCCACCACTTGCAGCATCACGCTGAAAAACAGCACGTAACCGAGAAAATTGCGCCCCGAACGAAGCGTACGCAACGCAACGCCATAATCACCGTAAGGATGTACCGGAGCCGACATAACCATTTCCCCGAACCAAAAACGCCGAAATTCCCGCAGTGCCCTGCGCCGCCCATCGGCGTAAAGGCTTCAGTATACTGCCGGAGCATCGCAGATTACAGGCCGCGAATCTCCTGGCTCAATGCGGTAGCATTCCGCTGCGACCGTAACGCAGTTCGATGGCACGCTGCATTTTCTCCCGACGACCCGATCTTTTCCTGAATTTCCCGAATTAAAAGGTACCTGACACCTTTATTTGGAAAAGGTGTCAGGTACCTTTGTTTTGGATCGGGCCATGAAATTGCGGTGCCAGCGGGCAACTTTTCCCGGAATGGTGTTTCGTGTTCAGTCGGCGGTTTGCTGACAATACCCCGGCTTGGATAATGGACAACTTCGCAAAACCGGCTGCGCCACGGGCCCCGAAGGAGGACATTTTAACCTTGGTTAAGTAGCGGCCAGTTTAACTTTGGCGAGGCAACGACTGGGCGGCGCTTGCAGGCGATGGGCAGTACACCTATCTTTAGCCGCCTGTGAAGACGCGTGTTGGTATTGAATCGATGGCTGCGGTAACACCGCTGGGGTGCACGCCGGAGATGTTGTGGGCGGCAATTCGGGCTGATCAACGACTGGCGGACCGCGGGATAATCTGCCAAGAGGTGGTAACGCATCTGCGCAATCAGGCCGCAGCGGACGCCGGCGCACTGGGTTTTGCATATCCTGGCTCATGCACTGAAGGAATGAACGTTCCGGAAGCGTCAGGTGCGGATGGCTTGGCAAAACATTCCATCATTCCGGATCACCTTGACCGCTCCATTGAACTTGGGATTTTCGCCTGTCTGCAAGCTTTGGCCAAAGCCGGGTGGAACGCTGAAGTCTGTTCCCAGGACGATACCGCGTTGTTTATCGCAACCAGCAAAGGGCCGGTGTTACGAGTGCTGGAGGCATGCGCGGCACTGCATGTCGGGACGCAAGTATCTGAGAATTTGGCGTGGCATGTGGCGTTTGGGCCGGCGGCCTTGCAAACGGTGCTGACAAACGTAATAAATCCCGGCGGCCCGGTGCAAACCCATGTCGCGGCATGTGCGGGATCATTGGTTGCCGTGCATCGGGCGTGCAATGGAATTAAACGGGGGAAATTCAATCGGGCGATTATCGTTGCGGCAGATGCATCCATTCATCCGTTGTTTGAACATAGTTTTGAAAATTTGGGCGTTCTGGCCGCGCGTGATGAAAGCGGTCACCGGCACTGCCGACCCTTTGATGCATCGGGCAGTGGCTTTTTTATCACTGAGGCGGCGGCGGCGGTATGCC
>JAKAZF010000264.1 GCA_021826605.1 Planctomycetota bacterium
GATGTAGATTGATGGCTGATCCGATCGCAAATCTGATCAAATGGATTAATTTGCCGACGCGTTTCACGGTTGTGGCGGTGGCATTGGTCCTGGCAATTGCCGTGCCGCTGGTTCAGGTGTACCGCACTGAATCGGCCAAGATGCGAATGACGGAAAAAGAAATTGCATGGACGAATTATGTCGGTCCAATCCTGCCGTTAATACAGGCTATTGACCGGCACCAGAGGACGTGGCAGGGAAGGCTATCCGGCAATGAACATAATCCGGCGACCGAACACCGCGCATGGGTTGCCATGCAGGCGTGGGCGACTAAGCTGGCCCAAATTGACGGTAGGAATTTGCGGCTCGCCGGCCGATCGGATATGCAACTTACCGTGAAGGAATTGGTAGACGTCGTCCGGCATTTGCCGGAAAATCCAAGCTATCGGCAACAGAGCCGTGTGGAGGAATCAGAGGATAATGCCGTAACGGCCCTATGGACGCTTTACAGTTCCGCGGCGACGGCCGTGAATCTATCGGCGGACCGCAATCCTACCAATCAGCGGGCGATGCACGCCTTGGAGGACAATTTGATTGAACTGGCGGTTCAGACCAACCGGATTCAGCGGGCGATCATAATGGCCCGCACGCAGACGCATATAAGCGGCCAATGGCGTGTTGCCGCGATCGAAACAGCACAAATGATCGATTGGCGCAGCGTAAACGCACTGGTACATGACTTGGGGGGCGAGGTGAATCCGTCTACACCGCAGGGGGCGGCGCTGCATCGGGCATTGACCAATTTAAAATCTGATGGAAGCCAATTACTGGTCGCCGCCCAGGCACTCACACCGCAGAACCGGGGGCGTATGGTGCCGCTGAATACGGCAGCCCATCACATCAACCGGGATATCGGTCATATTTTTACATTGACACTCGATAACCTGCGGTCTGGATTGGAGCATCGCCTCTCACGCCTGCGTATCACGCTGCTGACCAATGTGGGTTTAGTTATTGTACTGACAACCATTGTGTGTATTATTTTTTACACCATGTACCGATCGTTGACCGGTGCCCTGCTGAAAAAATCACTGGCGGAACGTGATCTGCATCAACTGAACAATCTGTACGCCACGTTGAGCCAGGTGAATCGGCTCGTTGCCCACCGATGTCCGCAACACCAGCTATTTGACGAAGTATGCAGCATCATTACCAAGACCGCCCACTTCGAGCTGGCCTACATTGCCATTACGGCGGCCCGGGGCAAACAATGTCGGCTGGGGCATTGGGCCGGATCGGCGGCGGATTATCTCCAGGCTATATCCCACGCCCAGCAAAAGACGCTTCCATCCGGACTTCAGCCGATCGATGCGGCACTCACGGGCCAAAGCTCATCAGTCATCCATGATTTTAAAATTCTGGGGTTTGATACGCCATGGGCATTTGCTTTAGAAAAGTTTGGCTTGCGCTCAGCGGCGGCATTTCCCCTTATACGCAAGGGGCACAATTTTGGTGTGCTGGCGGTTTATTCAAGTCGGCCGGAAGGATTTACACCCCGAGCGGTCGAGGTGCTCTCGGAAATCGCCAACAGTCTATCATTTGCGATAGAAGATTCGGATCGGGAAACACTGCGTCGCGCCGCTGAACAGGCGCTCCGTGATTCCGAAGCCCGATACCATTTGGTGATGGAGGCGGCCGGGGACGCCATCATCCTGATGCAAAGTGACGGACGTATTTTAGAGGTAAACCGACGGGCGCTGGAACTGCTGGGCTACACACGCGAGGAGATGCTGATGCTGCGTGGCCAGCAGCTTTTCCCGCCGGATGTGCAGGGGGATGCCACCAATCGTTACAGCCGCATCATCACCCATGGTGAGACCATCGACTCCACGACCACCATCACGCGCAAGGACATGCGGTCGTTTCCTGTTGAGGCGGTGGAAAGCCGCGTGGAGATGCAGGGCAAATACATGGTGCTAAGCATCTTCCGCGACATCAGCGAGCGCAAGGCGGCGGAGGAGCGGATTCACTATCTGGCGTATCATGATTCATTAACCGGCCTGCCCAACCGAACTTTGTTGATTGATCGCCTGGAGCAGGCCATCCGCGAGGCACATCGGCGTAACACCATGGCGGGAGTGGTATTTATTGACCTGGACAATTTCAAAAGCGTTAACGATACGCTGGGGCATGATTTTGGCGACGAACTGCTGCAGGGAGCGGCCATGCGAATCCGCAGCGCCCTGCGGTCAGAAGATACGGTGGCCCGGCTGGGCGGCGACGAATTTATTGTTTTGATAAAAGAGCCGCGCTCACCGGGGGATGTCAATCTGGTGGCGCAGAAAATTATCCAGTCCATGTCGGTGCCATTTGTCATATCGGGCCATACGTTTCATATCTCGTGCAGCATCGGGATGAGCATTTACCCCCGTGATGGTGTGGATTGCGGCGTTTTGCTGCGCACGGCTGATGAGGCTTTATACCAGGTTAAAAAGGAAGGGAAGAACCGCGCGGCCTTCCACACACCGGAAATGCACGCGGCGGCTATTGAACATATTCGGCTTGAAAACGATCTGCGGGAGGCGCTACGTAAAAATCAGTTCGTTTTGCAGTTCCAACCTCAAGTCAATTTGCAGACCGGCAAGATCATTGGCAGTGAAGCATTGATCCGTTGGCATCACCCGGAGCGCGGGCTGGTATCACCCACCAAATTTATTCCACTGGCGGAGGAGAAGGGTCTGATTTTGGAAATCGGCGAATGGATACTGCATGAAGCCTGTGCGCAGAATCGGCGGTGGCAGTTGGCCGGGATACCGATTGTGCCCGTAGCGGTCAATCTTTCTGCCTTGCAATGCCGTGAACCGGCTCTGCCCGAAATCGTCCGTCGGGCATTGCGCGATACGGGGTTGGACCCGAATATGCTGGAATTGGAAATCACAGAAAGCACGTTGATGGCGCAGACCGAATCGCTACGATCGAGAATGATCGAGATAAAAGATTGCGGGATTCATTTCTCGCTCGATGATTTCGGCACGGGTTATTCCAGTCTCAGCTATTTGACGCGATTCCCAATCGACACACTTAAAATCGACAGTTCGTTTATCCGCGACATGATTGACGACCCGAAGGATCTGGCGGTGGTGGACACGATTGTGAATCTGGCCGAGAATTTGCAGCTTAAAACGATTGCCGAAGGCGTGGAGAAGATAGAACAGATCACCTTACTGAAACTGCTGGGTTGCCATTCCATGCAGGGTTATTTTTTCAGTAAACCTCTGAATGCGGCTGATCTGGCCAAGATGCTTTCGGGTGATATTCGCCTTGCGACGTCGCAGGCTTCCACCCCCAGTGCCATAGCGGTTTGACGCACGACCATCGACACATTACGGCTTTTGCCGATTCATAACTCCATATTCGGGCGGATGTTTCAGTGTGCGATTGCCTCAGTCAGCGGCTGGCCATACGTGCCGCATAGCGATCAACGGCGTGATTGATTTTTGCAATCATGTCAGGATTGTATTTGAATATCCGCCGGTCGCAGGTGATCAATCCGGTGCAATGATCAGAAACTTGATCCGCCCAGCGGGTGTACACCGCGGCCGAAAGCCCCTTGGCGATGAGTGGTCGCAGGGCAGCCGCCCACGTTTTGTAACGGTGGAACCACGCCAGACGAATCGCCCGACCGGCGGCGGTATGTCGGCCCGGCACTCCCGTTTGATAGGGCATTCCGGGGTAAGGCCATATATGGCCGGCGATGGGGCAGGGAAAGCGACCCGATTCCCCCAGTACGCTGGCGCGATGCTTCATGGCCGGCCACATGCCGGGCCCGGGATAGATATGCGCATCCTTCATGGCACCGTAGCCGTGATCGGTCCAGCCGCTCGGGCCGTCAACCAATCGTGACGGATCCAACTTATGCACCCATCGCAGGATATTATTGGTGTCATGCTGGCCCCAGCCCTCATTAAAAATACACCAGATTACAACCGCCGGGTCATTGTGGAGATGGTTGATCATCTCGTGAAGCTGGTGGCGAAAGACGCTGTGCGAGGCCCGGGTCTTGTCATTGAAAGCGGCCGGCATATCCTGCCAGACCAGCAGCCCCAACTTATCGCAAAGGTAATACCAGCGAGCGGGGGCCACAATTTGATGCTTGCGGCACATATTAAATCCCAGCCGCTTGATCCCAAGAATGTCAAAACGCATCGCGGCGTTGGATGGTGGCGTGTACGCCCCGTCAGGCCAATATCCTTCCTCCAGCGGCCCGAAAAGAAATATGGGTCGGCCATTGAGAAAAATCCGCATGTATCCGTCAGGGGCCTTCTGCACGCTGATTTTTCGCATGCCAACATAGCTCTGCACCTGATCTAATATCTGGCCCCCATGCACAAGCTGCAGGTGAAGCGTGTAGAGGTTGGGGTGGTTGGGCGACCACAACTTTGGGTGAGGTAAACGGATATCCAGTAGCTGATTGGCGGGGCCACGGGCGGACGCGACCGACTTTCCATGCATGCGGGCAACCACCACGAGTGTATCACCCTCAGGCCGTCCACGGTAAAAAGCCTGAATATCGACACTGCGGGCCGACACATGCGGTGTGATGCGGAGCGACCGGAAGGACTGCGCCGGGACGGTCTCCAGCCAAACAGTCTGCCAGATGCCGGTGGATACCAAATGCATGGTGAAGCCGGGCTTACCAGTTTCCTGTTTGCCGGTCGGCTCGCTACCGCGATTGGCCGGGTTCCAGCATGAAACTGTGAGAACCTGCCGTTGGCCTTTTAGAAATGGCGTGATATTGATGGTAAACGGGTTGTAGTCGCCATTATGCGTTAATACTGTTTTTCCATTGATGTATACATGAGTGCGGTACATGGCGCCGCCAAAATGCAATAACAACTGCTGACCATGATGCAATGCCGGAGCGTCAAATACGGTGCGTTCCCAGAGGCGTGCATGGATGGGAACCTTGCGATTAACGCCCGACAATTTACTTTGCGGCACAAAGGGGACGAGAATCCACCCCTGCCAGTGGCTGGGCGGCCCTGATTGGCGTGGCAGAATGGCGTAGCGCCACAGACCATTGAGACTTTGCCATTCCTGCCGGCGCATTTGCGGCCGGGGGTAACGGGTCCACACCGTTTTTGGTG
>JAKAZF010000265.1 GCA_021826605.1 Planctomycetota bacterium
ATCTTACCGATGCATTGGAAGCGCTGCGTTTGTACCGCGAGTTACCAAAAGCAATCCGGCAATCCCTGGTGATTATTGCCATGGGTGAAGCCGGGATGATAACGAGAATTCTGGCCGCAAAATATAATGCGGCATTCACCTTTGCGGTTCCAGCAGGCGGTGCAACCACAGCTCCGGGGCAGCCGACAATTCTTGAATTAATTCACACCTGTCGATTCAAGCATCAGCAGCGCGATTGGCCGGTTTATGGCGTGGTCGGTTGGCCCGTAGCGCACTCCATCAGTCCGGTGATCCATAATGCCGGCTTTGGTTCCATTGATTTTCCCGGCGTGTATGTGCCTTTGCCAATTGAACCGGACTATGAGGCCTTTCGCACTATCGTAACCGCCATGCGCGAACTGCGGGATTTTAATCTTCGTGGACTAAGTGTCACAATTCCGCATAAGGCCAATGCGGTGCGATATCTGCAAAGCCAAAGCGGTCTGCTGGATGACACCTCAGCTCGCATTGGTGTAATTAATACGCTTTATTTTCCGCAACAGGGGCCAATCCGGGGAACCAATTCCGATTGGAGTGGAGCAATTGAAGCCTTGCGTGCCGGCACGAACTGGAGTTTGACCGATCTGGCTCATAAGCGCGTAGCCGTGCTCGGGGCCGGTGGTGCGGCCAGAGCCATTGTCGCGGGCCTGGCGACATTAGGTTCGACCGTAATTATTTACAACCGGACTCTGAAAAGGGCGCAGGAACTGGCCCACGAATTTAACGGCAAAACCGGAAGTGTTTCCGCAGCACAGCTCGATGAATTTGGGAACACGCATTGCCATGTGGTTATCAATTGTACCCCAGCCGGCATGAGCCCTGACGTAAAAGCGATTCCTGTTGATAATATCAGCGCAATTGATTCCTCCATGGTGGTTTTTGATACGGTTTATAATCCGAGGCGAACCCGCTTTTTGCAGGCTGCGGCGGAAAGGGGGGCCAAAACCATTGAAGGATTGGAAATGCTTTTACGCCAGGCGGTGGTGCAGTTCGAAGGGTTCACCGGCCAATCGGCCCCATTGGCCATTATGCGTGTTGCCGCCGAAGCCGCACTGGATCGAAAGTCATAGGTCGGTGTTGGCTATGTGGCTTCCGCGCCATGCGGGCAGCGAGTCGGATTGATCGCTATTAAAAAAACGTCTTGCCTAAAAAAGCGGCGGCGATAAGCGGGCAAATTTTTATTTGCATTAAAATTAAGCAACGAAATAAAAATAAAACACCAATTTGACCATCGGCATGCCGCTTGCATTATAATCGTGCGGACGGAAATTCTGATGCTTTTATCAGCATTAGGACTTGTAAAATATCGCTTGTTGCGAAATTTTGCATTCAGGGTATCGGGGAAAGTGCGATTGGAGGGTGTTGAATCCCTGCAATTAAGCCGACGGATCGGAAATGTCTTAAAACGGGTGCATTTCACGGTTTGTTTCTGAAATCCTGATTGATTGTATTTGCCAGATATGCGGTGTCGGGTAAAATCTCCGCCTTTCCCGGAAGGAGCCGCTTTGTATTTACCGGCGGATAATCGTGAGTCACTTTTTTACAGGAGTCTAACAGTTATGGGTGCATCCAATGCTCGTCGTGCGGCGGTTGTCGCATTAACCAATTTCAGGACCGTTCCTCCACGCGTCAATTTTAAGGACAAGAACGTCAAGGAAATTTTCGCCAGCAATGTATTTAATGAAGAGGTTCAGAGGACTCGACTACCCAAGCCGGTATTTAAAAAGCTGCAGCAGACGATTAAAAAAGGCCTGGCTCTTGATCCATCGATTGCGGACGTTGTCGCGGCTGCCATGCGCGATTGGGCCGTTGAGAAAGGCGCTACGCACTATACCCATATTTTTCATCCGCTTACCGGCGTTACCGCTGAGAAGCATGACAGCTTTGTTGCGCCAACCGAAGACGGCGGGGCGCTGCTTGAATTCTCCGGCAAAGAACTGGTGCAAGGTGAACCGGACGCTTCATCCTTCCCGTCCGGCGGTATCCGCGCCACGTTTGAAGCCCGCGGTTACACCGCATGGGATCCGACCAGCCCGGCATACATTCTCGAAAATCCCAACGGTACAGCTTTGGTCATTCCAACCGCGTTTGTATCCTGGACCGGTGAAGCGCTGGATGAAAAAACGCCGCTGCTGCGATCCATGGAAGCTCTTTCAAATCAGGCAATGCGCGTTTTGAAACTTTTCGGCAATCATACCGCCACCAAGGTGTTCACCACTGTCGGTCCGGAACAGGAATATTTCCTGATTGATCGCAATTTCTATTTCGCCCGTCCCGATCTTATTAATGCCGGTCGTACGCTCTTCGGTGCCAAGCCACCCAAGGGCCAGGAAATGGAAGACCATTATTTTGGCAGCATTCCAGAACGTGTTCTGGCCTGCATGCTGGAAGTCGAGCAGGAACTTTACAAACTCGGCGTGCCGGTCAAAACCCGCCATAATGAAGTGGCTCCGGCGCAATATGAAATTGCTCCGATTTATGAAAACAGCAACCTTGCGCATGATCATCAGATGCTCACGATGGAAACGCTCCGTCGCGTGGCTGAAAAATATGGACTGGCGTGTCTGCTTCATGAAAAACCGTTTGCGGGGGTCAACGGTTCCGGTAAACACAACAACTGGTCCATGGCCACCGATACCGGTGAAAACCTTCTGAACCCTGGCGAAACACCGCATGAAAATGCCCAGTTCCTGGTATTTTGTGCCGCGGTCATCCGGGCGGTAAATAAACATGCCGCATTGCTGCGGGTAGCAATTGCCTCGGCCGGCAATGACCATCGTTTGGGTGCCAATGAAGCTCCGCCGGCGATTATCTCCATATATCTTGGTGACCAATTGCAGGATATCATCACGCAGATCGAAGCCGGTGGCGCCAAGAGCACCAAAAAAGGCGGCCACATGGAAGTTGGCGTGACGGTACTTCCCAAGCTCCCGCGCGATGCCGGAGATCGGAACCGCACCTCGCCATTCGCGTTTACCGGTAATAAATTTGAGTTCCGGGCGGTATCTTCCGGTCAGTCCATTGCCACGCCCAACACGGTTCTCAATACCATCGTCGCGGAATCACTGGATTATCTTGCCGGAAAACTTGAAGCCGACCACAAGGCCGGCAAGGATTTCAACAAGTCCGTTCAGGAACTTCTCGCCGCGGTTATCAAAGAGAACAAGGGCGTGATTTTTAACGGTAATGGCTATTCGGAAGAATGGCATAAAGAAGCCGAAAAGCGTGGTCTGCCGAATTTGAAAACCACGGTTGACGCGGTTCCTCATCTGATTTCCAAAGAAGCCATCGAGCTTTTCGGTAAGTACAAGGTGCTTACGGAGCGCGAAGTACACAGCCGCTATGAAATCTATCTTGAAAAATACATCAAGACGATCAACATCGAAGTGCAGATGACCACGGTGATCGCCAAGACCATGATTATTCCCGCGGCGATGGAATATCAGAAAAATGTTGCAAAATCCATCGGTGCCGCCAAGTCGGCCGGTGTTCCGGCGGCATCTTTGGCTGAACAGGAAAAAATGCTCGCCGATCTCTCTGCTTCCATCAGTGATATGCAGAAGAAAACCGAGGCGCTTACACGTCAGTCCGAGCACCATGCTGCCGGCGATACGCTTTCCCACGCCAAGCATTCTCTGGATAAATTGATTCCGGCAATGAATGCTGTGCGCCAAGCGGGTGATCACTTGGAAACAATTGTTTCCGATGATCTCTGGCCGCTGCCGACCTATCGGGAAATGCTGTTTATCAAGTAAAACATCGGTAATGGTGTTATAAAAATCAGAGGGGGCGATCCGTTCGGGTCGCCCCCTTTTTTTTTATTTCCGTCGCAGATACATTTAAAATCGGGAATTATCGATCCATTTGATTATCCGTAAAAATCCACTGCTGCCAGGGTTTGGGCAATACCGCAATAAAGCGCCCCGGCCAACTCCATGTCAGTACACTTCGCACAATGGTCACCGCCAGTAAACCGCCGGCGATGACATCCGACGGGTAATGATCATGCCGGATGACCCGTTGGAATGCGACATCCAGAGCCAATCCATAAAACAATGCCCGTCCGCGCGGATAAAACCAGGAAAGCCCCGCCGCCAGAGCGAATGCACCGCTGGTATGCGCGCTGGGGAAGGATTGGTAGGTCGCTGAAGAAAAGCCATACGCGGGGCCGAAAAAGCCGTACTTGCCCTGCGTAAGTACCCAAGGCCTGGCTCTACCGCAGAGTCCCTTAATCAGATAGCACATTGCCACAGCGCAAAGGCAACCCACCGCTAAAGCAATGGCCTTTTTCCGCCCTTGTTTGTCTAAAAGTGCCACCGCGATAATCACCAGCACGGAGCATGTCCATTGCCCCCACTGCATGAGCATTAACATTTCGAGGTTGATATCCGATTTAAATTTGATCGGATTTCCAATCGCCCATTGCCCCACGGGCTTGTCAATGACGAATGCAATGGCGATTGCAATCAATACCACCAGAAATTTGGCCCAACGCGGCCACTTTGAATCGAAATATATGGGGGCGGGATGCCGCCAGAGTGTTGGAACGTCACCATTGGATAAATCCATTTAAAAGCGTCTCCTGTACGGGGGCAGCGGTACGCACCGCAGTATCAGAGGCGTGATAACGTTTTAATCCGCGGTTGTCAATATTTGTGTAATTTTCGCTATGGGTTATAATATGCAGTTCCAGATTCGGGACGAGTGGCGTTTCCGTGCTGGAGGCCGGTAGTTTATTCAGGTGCGTAGCGTTATGCATGCTATTGAGCTGAATTATGTTGCAGCGTGAGGATTACAACCTCCCGCTGCTGCGGTGTACCCGGCTGCAGTTCACCATGATGGTGGGTCTGCAAGGTTGACATTTCAAATGTGTCTTGAACCTTGATTTAGATCACACCGGAGATGGTGTGACGGCGCTGTTTACAGCTGAGGTACAGCCGGAGATCGCTTTAAACCGGCGATGTTTTGCCGCGCTGAGTGTTGGTACGTTGAGTTCCGTACGAGCAACGCCAGGACGGCCCGAATTTCGCATAAATTGAGGTCACAGTCAGTATGAATCAGGAACTGCT
>JAKAZF010000266.1 GCA_021826605.1 Planctomycetota bacterium
AGCCGAATAATCAGGCAGCGTCGGGCCGCCATTGCAGAAGGGATTTTACACGAAGGACCGCCGCCATGTAACCGGCGAAGGCGGTGGCATGACCGCACAGGCGTTGTCGCTTATTGTTTTCCGGTCCAGAACGGCAAACCCGTCACGGTGATGCGCGTTTCACCGCCCGCGGTATACACCGTAAGCACCCGCCCCGGTTCGGCATAGGCTTTTTTTACATACGCCATTGCAACGGGTTGATTTCCCAGCATCGGGGACATGCAACTGCTGGTAACACAGCCGATTATCGTTTCACCGTCGCGCAACGGCTCCCCGGCAAGGGGTGGCGCATCACCGGGGTTTTTCAAGCCGACAAGCATCCGGGCAACGGCCTTATGGGCGTGCATTCTCGCCACGACTTCCTGCCCCAGATAGCACCCTTTGGATATGTGCACCGCGCGCGAATACCAGTGCGCTGTTTCCATGGGTAAATTCTGATCCGTGAGATCAATTCCGAGCAGCGGCGTTCCAGCTTCAATACGCGCAATGTTGTATGCGGACCAGCCGATGGGACGTAATTTAGTTCTTCCGGGTTTGAACGGCTCCGATTCCGGTTCACCGTTCGCCGAATGAAGCAATTCTTTCCAAATGGCAGCCAGGGCATGACGCGGGACAACCCATTCGTATTGCATTTCCCCGCATTGATCATTGCGGAATACGGTGCAGGGCGTGGCCGCGAATTCCGTAGAACGGTTGCGGAGCAATTCTGTCAAATCCGCGGTTACACTTGCAGCGG
Source organism: Planctomycetota bacterium (assembly GCA_021826605.1). The sequence goes on from JAKAZF010000266.1 coordinate 776, forward strand.
CGAGGGTGTCGATAATCCTGGACGATTCCGGGCCGATCAGCGTGAAACGGGCCAGATCGTCGGTGCGGTTGCGTATCTCAACGTGATCTGAAAACAGATAATTATTCAAGGTTCGACACAATTCATCAGCGAGGCGGGCGTCCACTTCCAGCAAGGTGGCGTCCGGCTGATGCAGCACATTGATATCCAGAACAATACGCCCCTTGAGGTTCAACAAATAGGCATAACAACCGTGCCCCGCACTCAACGATTTGGTTTCGTTGGTAAGCAGGTTATTCAGGAATGATAAACGGTCCCTGCCGGTAAGTTCCACCACACCCCGATGCGGTGAATCCATGATTGCCGCAGCCTTGCGAATGGCCGCATATTCCGCTTCCGGTTCACCAAAACTCTCAACGATTTGAATATCCGGGCCATAGGGAAGATAGCTGGCATTGGCCTGTTCATGCCAGGCATACAGTGGATTTTCGCGCATGATGATCAAGACTCCATCAGGTTACCTGCCGCTGATTATATAACCAAAAAACAAATTCTTCAGGAATCAGAAACTTCGAGAAATAATGGCGAGCTTTGGGGTTATCTGGACCGGTTCGGCGCTGCCGGCGCTTCCGCGCGCGGAGCTTATCCGCTAATGTATGGCCGATGAAAACACAAAGTGAACATTGGCAGCAATGGTTTGAAAGCGTATGGAAACAACGTGAAGAAGTTGTGTATCCGAAATTATTCGGCGCATTTACCGGAGAGATTCGCACGCTTTCGAGAGCCTGGTTTGAATCCATGGGCTTTCAGGACATTGATCCACGCTGGCTTACGCACGGCATACTGGAATCGCCACCGAATGACCGCCATGACAACTGGGTTTATATCACAACGGGCCTGTCAAATCCCTGGGGAGTTGACCCCGCGGAAAAGCGAACGGATCCATACAGCGGTCTGGGCGTTGAATTTTTTATGCAAACGGCAGAATCAGCGCCATGGGCCATTGAAGTGCTTGGCACGCTGATGGCAATGCAGATTCTGGCGGCGCAGGAGCTTATTGCCGGCGGGCTGGTGGAAGCATTTGACCGCGTACCGCTGGGTCGAACGATAGATAAATCAGGTGATTCGCTGATAAAAAACCTGCTGATTCTTCCACCTGAACATGTTCCCGCCCAGGCGCAACTGGATTCCGGCATATTTGATTTATTGCTGTGCGTGGGGATAACTGATGCGGAAGTACAATTTGCCCGGGCACAAGACGGCCCGGGACTGCAAAAGCTGCTTATGCATCACGATTATATTCCGGTAACCCAAGCCCATCGCCCCAGCAGTGTGTGAAACGCAACGGAACATCGGCTGAAACGTCCAATAGAATCCAGAGGATTTCCCCGCATGACACAAAGCTCCCCGAAAGAAAACAAAAGCCCGCTGGGTGTGAAACTCATCGCCCTGTTATCACTGGTGCTGGCGTTGATTGTGTTTACGACCGGCGTGCTTTTGCTGCTGGCCCCGAAGTCATGGATCGCCCGGCTAAGCGTGTATTGCATGGATCGGTTGGGATTTATTCCTCATTCCGGACCGCATGGAACCGGGCCGTTACCGCCAACGTGGATACTTTTTTCCGCCTTGATGACCTATACGGTGATATTTGTGCTGGAAGGCGGGGGAATGCTGATGCAGAAAGCGTGGGCGGAATATCTGGTACTGGTGGAACTGGCACTGCTGCTTCCACCGGAAATGCTGGAAAATTTCCGGCAGCCGGACTTTCTGCGTATTGTAACGCTGATATTTAATATGGTGATATTTGTATATCTTTCTGTTCGCCGCACGCAATCCCTGCTGGCCATGCGAGCGCGGCAACTGAACAAACCGATCAGTTAGCCCGCGGATTGCGGAAAGTCCAGTCCGGTGTGGCGATAAAATTCCAGGTTCGGATGAAGCCAAACACGCGGAAGCCCGCATTGATTCAAAGCGGTCCGCGCCAGTGCGCTTACGTATGTCATAATGGAGATTGCCGCACGTTCAGGCGGTTACGGATTAAGCCCGTTCGCGTTCGCGTGTCTGAACACGTTCTTTGGTTGGCGGCGGAGTAATGCCATTGGCTTCCATGAGGGTTTTCATTTCGCGCTTCTGTGCTTTTCGCAATTGGCGACGGCGCTTTTCGCTGGGCTTTTCAAAGTACGCAATACGCTTCATGTCCTTAATAAGCCCTTCTTTTTCACAGAGCTTCTTAAAACGACGAAGCATTTGATCCACTGTTTCGTTACCGCGTGACTTTACCTTCAGCATAGCTACTCCGCCAAAACCGGCAATTTCTGCATAAACCCGCCATCTTTAAGCAATCCAGCCCGGTTCGCCGGGCAATAGATGATACACTCGCTGATGGTCCCCGCACTGCGAAGCAAGGGAATTTTCAAGCCACGCATTATAATACCGGCAGGACCGCCTAGCAAGGCCGAGATTTCAAAATTTTGTGAACGCAATATCATCTATCTGAAGGCGTTTGCTATAATAACGCCTGTTTAAGGTGGCAGCCAACCCAAGTTGGCCCAGACTTAAACAGACCATAAAGGATGGGTATGGATGCTCAAGCGGTAACCGCTTTACTGGCTCAATGCCGGGCCGGTGACAAAAGCGCCTGGGATGCGCTGGTGGATGCTTATTGGCAGCGATTATATGGCTTTGCCTGGCAATCCACGAAAAATCGGGATTTAGCGCATGATCTGGTGCAGGAAACGTTTTTGCGGGTTGTGCAGAAGCTGGATCGTTATGATCATCGCGACAAGTTTGATGCGTGGCTTTTTCGCATACTCGTAAATTTGATCCGAGATCACAGCCGTTCCCGGGTTCGTCGTCCTGTACGATCAACAGTTGTTGATACCAGCACCGGGGCGGAAATGACCGATGATATGGCCGCGCGAACCGGCCATCCTTCCGATCCGGTTGATTATCAGGAAGATGTGCAAAGGCTTTATGCGGCGCTGGAGCAACTCCCGGAAATCGATCGGCAGGTGTTGCTGCTGCGACATTACGGAGAAATGCCATTCAAAGACATCGCCAAAATGCTGCACTGCCCTCTGGGAACGGTTCTGGCACGAGCCCACCGAGCCTTGGGGAAATTGCGGATAACCATGGAGGTCGATCATGAAGCCAAGTAAATTATCGCAAGCGTGCCTGTTGGATGTATCCGGAGAATTGGGAGCCGAAGCCAGCGAATTGCTGCGTGAACACGTTGAAACGTACCCCGCGGGAATGCTGGAATATGATCAGGCGTTGTCAACATTTAAACAACTCAATTCACTGCCTCCGCTGGAATCGCAAATGGATCAAGTTTCGCGGGAACGCTTGAAACAGCAGGTCAAGCGAGCGGTGCATCGCGCCGTCGGGCAGCAGCAGAAAACGGCCCGGTTGCGTACCATGCGTCGCTGGTTCTACCGCTCCATGTCAATCGCTTCCGGCGTTGCTGCCGCAATGGTGGTTATGGCGGGGGTTTATATTGTCCGACAACACATTCAAGCGCATCAGGCGCGGGTGATGGATGCGGAAAACACCTTCCAGGAAATGGCGGAAAGTCATTTGCCTTATCGCGCCAATACTTCCATCAGGCAGATTCGCGCGAGTATTGATCGTTTTGGCTCCCGCAATATGTTTGATGCCCAAAGCGGCGCCGACAGTGCGGGCATGATGCAACTGTTCAATGCACTGGACAAAATCCCGGTTCCCGGAGCTGAAGACGGCCTGCCACAATCTGACAATATTCAATAAATAAAGCGAGGAGCTCGCCTATGACGTTGCGTTCCACCCTTCGCCGGCTTCATTTGGCTCCGGTGGTTCTGGCTGCCGGTTTATTGCTCGTGCCGGCTTGCGTTGGCTTCAGCGCGGCAACAACCAAACCGCCGGCGAAACAAAGTCCGCCGTTGCGACTTTCGGCCCAACAGATTAACCAGATCATGGATTTTCTAAAAACCACCGAACCTGATGTTTATGGCAAGGCGGAAATGCTTCGTCGATCGGATCCGCGGCAGTTTGACAAACTTATCGCGGAAGCAGCACCCAATTTCGCGCGGCTGGAACGGCTGCGACAAACCGATCCCAAATTGCTGCATTTAACATTGCTCGATTTGGCCGATACTCATGAATCATTTAAACTCGCGGGAGAGTTACGACAGCCGGGTCTGCCGCCATCGGCAGCCCAACTGCTGCGTGCGCGTCTGAAACAGGTGGTCACCGCGCAATTTGACCTTCGGCAAAAAATTCGTCTCCACGAACTGAATCAACTGGTCAAAAAAATCGATGAATTAAAGGCTCAACTGAAGCACCGCGAAACGCAACGGCAGATCATTATCAACCGC
>JAKAZF010000267.1 GCA_021826605.1 Planctomycetota bacterium
CGGCTTGGCGGTACAACACAGTTCAAATATCCGCATGAAAGCCGGTGACAGATAAGTAAAGCCCTTTTTTTGGTTTGGGAGAGTCCTGAGCCGGGGGGTGAATCAGGAGTATAACGGTCAATGTGACTGTTTGAGTTTCCTTATTTTTGGGAGGTCTTATATGACTACTTCGTTCGGAAAAATCTCGGCGGTTCTTCTGGGGTCAGCGGCGGGTTTCATCTGTTCCGCCGGGTTGCTTTGTCAATCCGTTGCTGCCAATCCGGTTCTGAATACCAATCTCTTGAATGACCCGGGCTTCGAAGCCAGCCCCGGTCCCACTGGGGGCCCCGATGCCAGTAAGGGGGACGTATCTACGGCGTCGGGGACCTATGGATGGAGTGGCTGGAATAATTGGGTCGCTCCCAATGGTGCCTACTACACTGCGTCCGTCGCGTATGCCGGAACCCAATCCGGTAAAACCTTCTCTGGCCCCAATGGCGGGATCTACCAGTACGTGGCGGTTACTGGAGCTGGAGGCGATCAATTCAGCGCCTCTGCGTGGTTTTACAATATGTCGGGGGCCAACGCCCTCAACGGGTCGCAGACGGACGACATCCGAGTGATCTTCCAAGATGCCTCGGGGACCACACTCGTCACCGACGTTAGCCCGACGAACCTCAATGCCAGCAGCCCGACAAACACTTGGACGCAACTTTCAGTGACCGGTTTGGTACCAACGACCGCAACAAAAGCTCAAGTGATGATGTTCTTTAATAACCCCGCCAACGCGGGGGGAGCGCTTTTCACGGATAACGCCAGCTTCTCTCTTAGTGCGGTTCCCGAACCAGCCTCGTTAGGCCTCTTGGCTCTTGGCGGCTTGGGAATGTTGCTTATTGGCCGTAAGCGGTCAGTCCGCAGGACGGCTTGAATCGTGTAATGATGGCGGAAGCGCTTCGGGTGTTCCGCGGCGCTTCCGCCTTTGTTCCTGCTCTCTCAGTGTGTCCGGGAGCAGGACAAGACCTCTTTTTTTTGGCAGGGCAGGTTGCCCCTTTTTGGAGAACCAACATGTATACCAATCGGTTTGCCCCATCGGTTCGTAAAACCTCCAAGTCCGGTTTTACGCTTATTGAACTGCTGGTTGTCATTTCCATTATCGCCCTGCTGATAGCCTTGCTGCTGCCAGCCCTGGCCCGTGCCAAGCAAGAGGCTCTGACCACGGCCTGTGGCGCGAACCTACACAGCATCGGGCAAATCTTGGCAGAGTATGAAAATTCTTATGAGGGGGCAATCCCGTCGGGGAATGCCTATATCAATGGGGGCTACAATCTTTATCCGGCCGCCGAGTGGGACATCCTGCTTTATACCTATAACGCTGGTCTCGACCCGGTCCGTTACGTCCAATGGAACGGCGTTGGAGGCTCCACACCTAACTATCCGGTCGCGTCCAGCTCTGGCCCAGCCTTTCTTGGAACCTTTACCTGCCCAGCTTCTCAAATAAAGCCCACGCTGGGTCCAGCTTGGGGCGTGCAAGTGGGCTGGTTTTGGTCGGATTACGCGGCGAACCCCAACTACTTCTGGACCTATGCGGGACCGGGGTGCGGATATTGGGATAACATTGACACCGTCAACATGCACGCTTCCAATGTTAAGGACCCCGGGAGTGCCATTGCCATCGGTGACGCTACGCAAACCTCAAGCTGGGGCGGCAGTTGGATGATCATGAGCGACTGGATCCAGAACAGTGGGGGAAACCCAAGTGCTGCGCAGCCGTATGTGAACGACCCCAATTATCTTGTGCCAGCCAACGGGTTTTCCTCAAGCGAAACGGTCAATGAAGACATTCTTCAGCCGAACCAGCCCGCGATCAATAACCTGACCGGTATGCGTTACCGCCACATGCAAACATCGGCCAACACGGGCGAAGCCAACGGCCTGTATTTCGACGGCCACGTTGAAACATTACCGATTAACAACAATGTTGCCGGTGCAGCGGTCAGTTCGCCCGCCGCCAATGGGACGCGTGGATTGCGAATCCAGAATATTGTCAATCCGGAACTTCCCAGCAGCGTCGGATTGTTCTGATTAACAGGAATTTGACTTCAAATAGGAAGCATCATGGAAAATCGATGGCGTAGGGGCTTGCTTAAACGCGGAATTGTGGCAATCGGAGCGGTGGCACTCGCCGCCTTGTGCGGCGGTGCAACTCCGGCTCACCACGTTCCGGATGTCGCCGCACCGGCGGGATTGCATTGGAAACTCACCTGGAGTGATCCATTCAATCGCGGTGCGGCTGACCTGAAGGGATGGCATTATGATCTTGGCGGCGGCGGCTGGGGCAACGGCGAATCCGAGGTCTACACCCACTCCCGAAAAAATGTGTTTGTATCCCATGGCAAACTGCACATCAGGGTCATCGGCCGGAAAGTGCATGGAAAAGTTCACTACACCTCCGGCCGCATTACCACACGTAATGTGTTCAGCCAGAAATATGGCCTCTTTGAATTTCGCGCACGCCTGCCCCGTGGTACCGGCTTATGGCCCGCCATCTGGATGATGCCGGAAAAATCCGCATACGGCTCCTGGCCGCAGTCCGGTGAGATTGACATTATGGAATCGCGTGGCAATGGCATCCATCAGGTTCAGGGAAGCCTGCATTCCGGTAATGCCGCGGGACAGAACAACAACCAAACCAAGGTTTATAACCTGCCGCATCATCAAACCACCACGCAATGGCACACCTATGCCTTGGAGTGGGAGCCGATGCCCGATCCGGCTAATCCGGCCGTGCGTACGGTGCAAATTAAATGGTTTGTCGATGGGCATTTGTATGAAACCCAGCAGGGCGGATGGACGGTTCCATCAACTGCGGGTGCCGGCCATCCGAACGCGCCATTTGATCGCAGATTCTATATTATATTAAATATGGCGGTCGGCGGTAATTACGTTGGTGGTAAAACTCCCGGCCCCGGAAGATATACGATGGAAGTAAGCGACATCAGAGCGTATGCTTTGGCCAGAAATAGACATTAAGAATATTAAATTGAGAGGTTGGTGAAGGCCATGGGATCGGTTCGAGAAATAGCCAAAGAATTGGGCATTTCGCCCGCCACGGTTTCCCGGGCGATTAACAATCATCCGGCAGTGGCGGCCGGAGTGCGCCAGCGTGTAGTCAAAGCCATGAACCGCTCGCGGTATGTTCCGGCCGTTGGTAAGCGAGAAACCATGAATATAGCATTCGCCTACACCGGCGATTCGTCCCTGGGCTCGCCGTTTGATGCTGCACTCATGCAGGGCATGAGCCAGCGGATGGATCAATTCGGTTTTGACCTGTTGATATTGGATGTTCGCCGGGCGGTTTTGCCGCATGAATCCTTCTCACAGATGTGTGTGCGCAAGGGAATCCGCGGTGCGGTATTGCGCACCACCACTGAAACTCGAAATACATGTGAAACCATTGCTGAAGAGGGTTTTCCATCGGTAGTGCTGGGCGACCGGTTTATATCCAATAAAATTAATTTCATCGCCTGCGACAGCCAATCCACCAGCCGCGAGGCGGTGGAACATCTGATTCATCTGGGGCATAAGCACATCGGAATTGCGATTAATGTGGTGGATGATTCGGATCACACGGATCGGCTCAATGGTTATAAAGAAGCTCTGGTCGGTGCGGGTATACCGGTGGATGAGAAATATATCTATCGTGTGCCGGCCCACCGCGAAGGGGGCGTGCAATGGGCGCGCCGTCTGGCAACCATGCCGGACCGCCCAACCGCCTTATATTGCACGGACCCCATGACCGCAGTAGGTGTGCTGAGCGAAGTGCAGCAGATCGGCTGGAAAATTCCGGACGATTTGTCCATCATCGGTTTCGATGATTCCGATATACGTTTCCTTACCTACCCCACGCTTACCGCGGTCTGCCAGGATGCGCAGGAAATTGGCCGCGAAGCCTTTGAAGCTCTCAGCAGCCTGTTAAGTTGGCCCGGCAACGGCTCGCGCGAGCCGTTGATTCAGCGCGTGCTGCCGACACAACTTGAACTCCATGGCACCACGGCGGCTCCGCGCAAGGAACATTAACCGGCTAACCATCGGGATGAGGGATCGGTGGCCCACCCGCGAGGTTTCGATTTTACCGGCTGCTTAACGCAGGTAACCAACAGACAGTCCGTTTTATGCGCCTGCTTTGCGCGTGTTCGGAAAACAGTGATGCGTCGGTAAAAAGAATAATCCGTATGCGTGAACCCATGCGATTTGCAGTAAAAAAAATAAATGTGCGACCATCCCGGTCACCGCAGTGCGCAGTTTTTTTTTGTTTCCCTGAATTGGAGGAGATTATCAATGATGTCAGCACAAATCCAGAGTTCCAACCGATCCGTGCAGTGTGGCAGCGTTGCCGTTGCAACTCGAAGGTTCTTGTTATGCGCTGCAGCGGTGACGGTGTCAGTGGTATCGGTTCGAGCATCAACCATTGCCGGCCCGGCGGTCGCGGCACCTTCCGGGTTGCAATGGACTTCCACCTTCAGTGACAATTTCAGCAGCGCCTCGTCACTGAATGGATGGACCTATGATCTGGGCAATAACAATGGCTGGGGTAATGGCGAATCTGAAACGTATACCAATTCGTCCAGCAATGTAAATGTATCCGGCGGTAATCTCAATATTCAGGCAATCGGCACCGCCACCAGCAGTGGCACCTATTACACTTCCGGTCGCATTACCACGCAGAACCTTTTCAGCCAGACCTATGGCCTGTTTCAATTCAGTGCCGAACTGCCCGCCGGTGCGGGGCTGTGGCCTGCCATCTGGATGATGCCGACCAATTCCGTTTATGGCTCCTGGCCGCAATCCGGTGAAATTGATGTCTTGGAATCCAAAGGCACGGGAACCAACCAGGTGCAGGGAAGTCTGCATTCCGGAACCAGCTATAGCAGTGAGAATACGCAATATAAGGTTTACACTCTGCCCAACAGCGGCTCCACCACGTCCTGGCATACGTACGATCTGCAATGGGAGCCGATTTCCAACGGTTCAGGGGGCACACAGGTGCAGTTGAACTGGTATGTCGATGGCAATTTGTATGAACTGCAAAGCGGTGGATGGA